>NZ_JBEXEA010000005.1:0-282702 GCF_040606035.1 Streptomyces sp. NPDC005483 | reverse complement strand
CCGCGCAGCCCGGCCGAGGCGTACCGACGAGCCTGCGCGGGGGCACGCGGCGGCGAGCTCGCTCCGGCAGGCGAGTGCCGTTTCCGGCGGTCGGGCGCACGCTGCACCGGGTCGTGCTGCGGGTCCTTGCGCGAAGACGTCGTCTCGGTCCGCGCAGCCCGGCCGAGGCGTACCGACGAGCCTGCGCGGGGGCACGCGGCGGCGAGCTCGCTCCGGCAGGCGAGTGCCGTTTCCGGCGGTCGGGGGCACGCTGCACCGGGTCGTGCTCCGGGTCCTTGCGCGAAGACGTCGTCTCGGCCCGCGCAGCCCGGCCGAGGCGTACCGACGACTCTGCGCGGGCACCCGGCAACGTGCTCGTTCCGGCAGGCACGTGCCGTTTCCGGCAGAGGCGGACCGGCGTCAGTCCTTCAGCTCCGCTGCCACCAGCTCCGCGATCTGGACCGCGTTCAGCGCGGCGCCCTTGCGGAGGTTGTCGTTGGAGACGAACAGGGCGAGGCCGTTGTCGACCGTCTCGTCGCGGCGGATGCGGCCGACGAAGGAGGCGTCCTGGCCGGCGGCCTGGAGGGGGGTCGGGATGTCCGAGAGGGTCACCCCGGGGGCACCTGCCAGGAGCTCCGTCGCGCGCTCCGGGGAGATCGGGCGGGCGAAGCGGGCGTTGATCTGGAGGGAGTGGCCGGAGAAGACCGGGACGCGCACACAGGTGCCGGAGACCTTCAGCTCGGGGAGTTCCAGGATCTTGCGGGACTCGTTGCGCAGCTTCTGCTCCTCGTCGGTCTCGTTCAGGCCGTCGTCGACGAGGTTGCCCGCGAAGGGCAGGACGTTGAAGGCGATGGGCCGCTTGTAGACCTGCGGCTCGGGGAAGTCGACCGCCCCCCCGTCGTGGGTGAGCTTGTCCGCGTCGGCGGCGACCTTCTGCACCTGGCCGTGCAGCTCCGCCACGCCCGCGAGGCCAGAGCCGGACACCGCCTGGTAGGTGGTGGCGATCAGCGTCTGGAGGCCCGCCTCGGTGTCCAGCACCTTCAGGACCGGCATCGCGGCCATCGTGGTGCAGTTCGGGTTGGCGATGATCCCCTTGGGGCGGTCCGCGATCGCGTGCGGGTTCACCTCGGAGACGACCAGGGGGACCTCGGGGTCCTTGCGCCAGGCCGAGGAGTTGTCGATCACCACGGCGCCCTGCGAGGCGACCTTTTCGGCCAGGGCCTTGGAGGTCGAGCCGCCCGCGGAGAACAGCACGATGTCCAGGCCGGTGTAGTCCGCCGTCGCCGCGTCCTCCACCGTCACGCCGTCCAGGACCGACCCCGCCGAGCGGGCGGAGGCGAACAGCCGCAGCTCCGTGACGGGGAAGTTCCGCTCCTTGAGGATCCCGCGCATGACCGTGCCGACCTGACCGGTGGCTCCGACGATTCCGACCCTCACGGTGACTCCCTCATGTGTTCCTGTACGTCTGCGGCGTTTCCATCATGCGGCCGACCCGGGTCCGCCTGTCCAATTCTTTGCGCCCCATGCCCGAGGAATGGACTGCTGGACGGTGTGACGTACGCCTCTGAAAGATTTTCGCGGGGATCCGCCGAACGTTTCCGTGCTCCACGGCGTCGTAGAGGAAACGCGGTGAGGGGGTGGCTTGTGCTGCGCAGAAGGGCACGCCGGGTCCAGGAGGGGGACGACCCCCTGGACGCGGCGCAGGAACGCCGGGTGCGGGCCGTGCTCGCCCTGGGCGGGGTGCCGCAGGCGGACCTGCCGGACGGGGTGCAGCAGGTCCGCCTGCGGTTGCTGGAGCGGGCGGCGAAGGGGTACGAGGCGCCACGGGACGTGTCCGCGTGGGCCGCCGTCGTCGCCTCCAACCTCGCCATGGACTGGCACCGGGCCAAGAAGCGCCAGGAACGGCTGGGGGAGCGGCTGGCCTCGCTGCGCCAGCACGAGCACCCCTCCGGGGAGGACACCAGCGTGCTCTCCCTCGCCGTCGCCCAGGGCCTGGACGAGCTGCCCGACCAGCAGCGCCAGGTCCTCGTGCTGCGCTTCTTCGCCGACCTGCCGGTGCGCTCGATCGCCCAGGAGCTGGGCGTCCCGGAGGGCACGGTAAAGAGCCGCCTGCACACGGCGGTGCGGGCCCTTCGCGCCCGCCTGCACGAGGACGAGGTGGTGTGACATGAGCGCCGAGAACGAGACGTACGACAGCGACGCGCTCATGGCCGCGATCACCGGCGAGGAGCTCGGCGACGAAGCCCGCGCGGACACCGCCTTCCTGGCCGAGTACCGGGCGGCCGAGGCCGACCTCGAGCTGCTGAGGGAGCAGCTCGGCATCCTCGGCGACGCTCTCGCCGAGGCACCACCCGCCGTCGAGCCCGTTCCCGTACGGCCCGTCCGCGCCCGCCGCCGCGCCCGCGTCCTGGCCTTCGGCACGCTCGCGGTGGCCACCGTCGCCGGGGTCGTCACGGGTCTCGGCTGGCTCGTCGGGCACGGTGGCGCGAGCGACCTGTCCTCGGGCGGCGGCGCCGACTCGGCCTCCAAGGCGGAGTCGGACGTCCGCTTCGGCAGCCCGGCCTACCTGGCCTGCGCCACCACGGTCGCCGAGGGCGAGGTCACCGCGGTCAAGGAGCTCCCCGTCGGCGGGGAGGTCCAGGTCACCGTGCGGGTGAGCCACTACTACAAGCCGACCCTCGGAGTGAAGGACCTCACCTATGTGATCAGCGAGTACGCCCTTCCCGAACCGCTCGCCAAGGGCACCCGCGTCCTGTTCGGCATGACCCAGGGCTCGCCGGGCCCGGACCACTGGGTCGTCGGTGAGCGGGAGATCGCCCGGGAGCGGGCCTGGATCACCGCCTCGCTCCCGGCCTCGCGCGGGCTGACCTGCTAGGGCACGAGAAAGGGCGGGCGCCTCTCGGGCGCCCGCCCCTTGCCGCCGTACGGAGAAGTGTTACGGCGTGACCTTCTCGATCTTCACGTTGCCGACGCCCGCGACCGTGCCGCGCGCGTTGACGAGGCTGACCTGGCCGAAGAACTCACGGCCCGCCGGAGCGGCCGCCAGGGCGGTGACGCTGCCGGAGACGGTCGTCGAGGCGCCCGTGGCGAGCTTCACCGGCGCGTCGGCGACGGAGACGGTGCCCAGGGTGCTGGAGAAGAACACGTCCTGGTAGTCGTACGCCGTGGAGCCGGCCGGGACCGAGTAGCCCGCGACCTCGATGGTGTACGTGCCGGCGGCCGGCGAGGCGACCGAGACGGCCTCCTCCGAGTCACCGTCGGCGGACGTGCCGACCACGGTGCCGGCCGCGTTGTAGACCGTCAGGTCCAGGTCGGCGGAGACGTCGGAGACGTTGCCGATCGCGACGTCCAGCGACTTGGCGCCCGCGGGCACCTCGACCGTGGTGGTCTGGGTGGCGCCCTCGGCGATGGTCGGGCGGGCCGTCTTGGACGAGCCGAGCGGGCCGCCGGCCAGCTTGCCGTCGATCGCGGCGAGGGTGTTGGTCACCTTCCAGGAGGCGGTGGCCGGGGTGCCGACCTTGGCCTCGGGGACGGTCACGGTCTCCGGGTCGAAGACCGCGCCGTAGACGGCGACGTCCAGCTTGTACGGGTTGTCGAGGAGCGGCGAGGTGCGGCGCGCCTCGACCTCGATCTCCCAGACACCGGCCTGCGGGTCGGCGTAGGAACGGGCGTCGGGCTTGCAGCCGTTGCCGTCGAGGTAGTTGTTGTAGCAGTACGGGGTACCGGTGTTGTCGACCGGGACGCCGTAGGGGTGGATGGCGATGAAGCGGGTCTGGCTCTTGTCCTTGAGCCCGCCGATCGCGACCTCCAGCGACTTGGCGCCCGCGGGCACGGTCACGAAGTACGACTGGGTGCTGTTGCGCTGCACGGTGTTCGACGCGGTGTAGGTGTACTGCACCGGCGCCGAGACGACGACCGTGGTCAGGATCTGCTGGTCGACACCCTCGGTCTTCGGGTCGTCGACCACCAGGATCGCGCTCTTGAGACCCGCGGACCTCGGCTGCGCCTGGACCTTGACGGTCACCGGCTGGTTCAGGGGGAGGCTGATGTCGTCCTTGCCGAGGATCCGGAAGGTGTCACCGGCGTTGTTCTCGAAGTACAGCTCGTGGCGGAGCGCCTTGTCCGCACCGGACGTACGGGTGATGGTGACGTCGTACGTCTTCTTCTGACCGGCCTTCAGGCCGCCCTCGCGGTCGTAGAGACCGGTGCCGTAGCCCGGGGTTTTCAGGAGCTGGTCGATCGCGGTGTCGACGGGCGCCTTGACCGTGTAGTCGTGGGCCGTGGCACCATCCTTGATGGCGTCCCAGGCGTCCACGATGTCGATGAGGCCCGCGCCCTCCTCGTACGCCTGCACACCCTTGATGTGCTCGGCGGTCGAGGTCAGGGCGGTGCGCAGGGTGGCCGGCGTCAGCGCGAGGTGCTTCTGCTTGGCGGCCGAGATGAGCAGCGCGGAGGCGCCCGTGGCCTGCGGGGAGGCCATCGAGGTGCCCTGGAGCATCGAGTAGCCGGCCGGCAGCGTGTAGCCCGACTCGGCGACCGGGGAGCCCGGGAGCCAGGTCTGCGTGGTGTTGATGGCCGCGCCCGGGGCGGACAGGGTCGGCGTGAAGCCGCCGTCCTCACGCGGACCGCGCGAGGAGAACGGCATCATCGCGTACTTCTTCTCCACGGCGGAGCCGTAGTTGGCGGCCCAGGTCGCCTTGGAGATGGTCGCGCCGACGGAGATGACCTTGTCGGCCAGGCCCGGGTCGCCGATGGTGTTCGCGCCGGGACCGGAGTTGCCCGCGGAGATCACCAGCTGGACGCCGTAGGTGTCGATGAGGCGCGTGTAGAGCTCGGCGCGCGCGTTGTTGCCGTCGTTGAGCGCGGGCAGGCCGCCGATCGACATGTTGACGATGTCGACCCCGCGGTTGACTACGAGGTCGATCATGCCCTCGGTCAGCGCCACGTTGGTGCAGCCGCCGGTCCAGGTGCAGGCGCGGGAGGAGACGATCTTCGCACCCGGGGCCGCGCCGTTCATCCGGCCGCCGAACAGGCCGTTGGCGGCGGTGATGCCGGCGACGTGGGTGCCGTGCTCGGACTCGATGACGCCGATGTTGACGTAGTCGGCCTTGCTGCCCGCGGCGTCGTAGACGACGTCCTTGCGGATCTCGACGACGAACGGCTGGCGCTCGGCGACGTCGGTGGACGGGTCGTCAGTGCCGAAGTACCCGACCTGGTAGCCGTCCTTGTACGGCTTCATCGGGGTGTCGTCGGAGAAGTCGTTGTTGTTGTTCAGGTCGACCCGGACGGTTCCGGCGGCCGCGTCGTAGAGGACGCCCCAGACGTCGGTGGTGTCGCCGTCGCGGTTGGCGTCGCCCTTGGCGTCACCGCCGGTGGTGGCCGACTCGCGGAACAGGTTGAACTGGTAGGAGCCCGCCGGGGCCTTCCAGGTGGCGCCCGCGATGGTGAAGGTCGGGCCGCTGACGGGGTTGTTCATCCGCCGCCAGGTGGCGTCGCCGTCGGAGACCGGGTCGGTCGACGTCACCCAGTCGACGATCTTCCGCTCACCGGTGGTGGTCTTCTGCAGCGCCGGGTGGCCTAGGTCCACACCGGAGTCCAGGATGCCGATCGTGACACCGCGGCCGTCCGCCTTCGGGTGCTCCTTCACGAAGTCGACGGCGCCGGTCTCGAAGGACGGGTTGTACGGGTTCTCGGCGGGGGTCTTCGCGCTCGGGGCCGGGTAGGTCTGCGCGGCCTTGTGCGCGGCGCCCTTGGCGGTGTCGGCGCTCGGCGTCGGGTCGTCCAGCGGGATGTCCTGCTTGACGTCGATGCCGTGCACGGAGGAGAGCTTCGCGGCGGCGGCGATGGCCGAGTCCGCCTTCGCGGTGGGGACGGTGGCCCGGACGTAGCCGAGCTTGTCGTACGTGAGGCCCACCAGGCCGCCCTTGACCGCGTCCAGCTCCGCGGCGACCTGCTCGGTCTTCCCGGGGGCGGTGGCGACCATCAGCGTGATGTTCTTGGCACCGTCGGCCTTGGCCTCGGCGAGCGCGTCGGCGTCGTCCGAACCGAGCTTCTGGTCGGCGGACTTCAGGCCCGGGTCCGAGGCCGCAGGGGTGGTGCCCGCGTCGGCGGAGAAGGCCATGGGTATCGGCCCCGCCGCGGAGAGCGCGGCGACCAGTCCCGCGGCCGCCGCTATGCGCGCCACACGTCTCGCGCCCGATATCGGAGCGCGCTGGGGGGTGAGGGTCATCGGCATCCCTTGTAGGTAAAGGAACGAGCGGGTGTGTGACCGGGTCCGATCGGACCTGACCACGGTGATCCGGAAGAAGACCCCGGATGACCGCACAGCTTTACGTATGGGATGGATGTTTAGGGAGAGTTGACCGAATCGATATGGGTGTATGGGGAAAACCCGCGATGCCCTTTGGGGACATCGGTGAAGACCCGCAAGAAAGCGGGCAATTCGGCCTACGAGCCCTTTGGTCGGCCTTTTCAGACGTCCTTGGTGCGCGCGTAATGCCGGGACGCCTTCGCGCGGTTGCCGCAGACCGCCATCGAGCACCAGCGCCGGGTGCCGTTCCTCGACGTGTCGAAGAAGTGCAGCACGCACGACTCGTGGGCGCATGACCGGATCCGGTCCGGCGCGGTGCTGAGCAGCTTCAGGTAGTCGCGGGCGGCGAGCCAGGCCGGAGCCCAGGCGGGGTCGGTCAACTCGGGGTGCTCGACGGGCCCTTGGGGGGTGAGTGCGACCCGGACCCGCCCGTGCTCCAGTACGGCGTCGACCAGGGGTGCGCCTTCCTCGAGCGACCCGTCCACCGCCGTGCGCAGGGCCTTTCGGGCCTGCCGGACGTGCCGCAGCATCCTGTCGTCGGGGGTGTGATCACCGCCGAGTCCGGCCGAGTCGAGCCACACCGCGAGCCCCTCGACGTCGGCGAGCAGGTCCTGGAGGGCTCCCTCGCTCATCCACCGCGTGTTGAGCAGGTCGAGTGCGAGTGGCTCGCCGGTGAGAGGGCGGGGGTCGCGGGCGGCGGGCATGCGGGGGGCTCCCTTCACTACTAACCGGTCAAGCGTACGTGACTGGTTGCATCCCGCGCCTCTAACCCCTAAAGTCACTTACAAGGGTTAAGTAAGCGAGTCATCCAAGCTGAAGGGGACAGCCGTGACCTTGCACACCGGCCACATCGGCCTGAACGTCACCGACCTCGACCGTTCGCTCGCCTTCTACCGGGACGTCCTCGGCTTCACGCCGCTCGCCGAGGGCAAGGAGGAGGGCCGCCGGTACGCCTTCCTCGGTGACGGCGACACCCTCGTCCTCACCCTCTGGCAGCAGGCGGAGCAGCCGTACGGATCCGACCGCGCGGGCCTGCACCACCTCGCCCTGGAGGCGGAGTCGATCGACAAGGTCAGGGAGTACGAGGAGGCGCTGCGGGCCTACGGCGTGGACTTCGCCCACGAGGGCGTGGTCGCCCACCGTGAGGGCGCGGGGTCCGGCGGCATCTTCTTCCACGACCCCGACGGCACCCGCCTGGAGATCTCCGTGCCGAGCGGCGCCGAGGGGGCGCCGGCGCCCTCCGGTACGGCCCCGACCTGCGGGTTCTTCTAACCATGAGCGTCTTTCACGCGGGCTCGCGGGCCGTGCAGGACCGGGTGGGGGTGCGCGAGCAGGCGGATCACGTGGGCCGCTCGGTCGGCCGGGGCATCCGGGAGGTCGCCGCGGCCTTCCTGGAACTCCAGCCGCTGCTGGTCGCCGGCGCCGCGGACCCCTCGACGGGCCGGGTCTGGGCGTCCCCGCTCACGGGTGCGCCGGGCTTCGTCCGGGCGACCGGCCCGCACCGCGTCTCGGTCGCGGGCGGACGGCTGCCCGCCGACCCCCTCGCGACGGCGTTCGCCACCCCCGGCACACCCGTCGGCACGATCGCCCTGGACCCCAGGACCCGCCGCCGTATGCGCCTCAACGGCCGACTCCGGCCCACGGCACGGGGGTTCGCGATCGAGGCCGACCAGGTCTTCGCCAACTGCCCCAAGTACCTCCAGAAAAGGGAGTCGTACGAGATCGTGCCGGACCGCCGGCCGGGCGATCCCCGGCGCGGCGCCGAACTCACCGACGAGCAGGCGGAGTTCGTCTCCGCGGCGGACACCCTCTTCCTGGCCTCCGTGCACGAGGGCGGGGCCGACGTCAGCCACCGGGGCGGCAACCCCGGTTTCGTGCGCGTCGATTCACCGGGCGAGCTCAGCTGGCGCGACTACCCGGGCAACTCCATGTTCCTCACCCTCGGCAACCTCGCCACCGACCCCCGGGCCGGCCTGCTGTTCCTCGACTGGACGACCGGCACGGCCCTCCAGCTGAGCGGCGAGGCGACCACCGAGTTCGGCCCCGAGCGCCGAGTCCGCTTCACCGTACGGGAGACCGTCGAGACCCCCTCGGCGCTTCCACTGCGCTGGTCCGCGCCTCGATACTCACCGGCCAATCCGGACGAGGCGGACTAACTTGCGGGTATGCGCGAGAAGTTGAGGGTGGCGGCCTACGCCATATGCGTCCGCGACGGACAGATCCTGCTCGCCCGCTGGCTCAACGACGGCCGGCCGGAGTGGACCCTGCCGGGTGGCGGGATGGAACACGGCGAGGACCCCCACGACACCGTCCTGCGGGAGGTGGGGGAGGAGACGGGGTACCGCGTCGAGGTCACCGGCCTGCTGGGGGTGCGGTCGGTGCGCTTCCCGTCCCGGGGCCGCTTCGGGCGCACGGTCGACCGGCACCACGTGGGGCTCGTCTACGAGGCCCGCGTCACCGGAGGCGAGCTGCGCTTCGAGGTCGGCGGCTCCACGGACATGGCCGAGTGGCACGACCTCGACGGGGTACCGGAGCTGAACCGGGTGCCCCTGGTCGACTTCGGCCTGCGGCTGTGGCGGGAGCGGCCGGTGGCCGGACGGCCCGCGGGATAGGTGTCGTACCCCGGAAGATGAACACGGAGTGACCGCCCCCGGGCCGTTCGACGAGCGCTCCTGAACGCGCAGGGTGGGCCAAGATCCACGTACGGTGATCGGCGTTGCGCGTTGCCGCCTCGTTCACGCGCAGGTCATCCCCGGTGCCAAGCATCCAATGCGAGCGGGTTGTTCGCGAACGCGATCACCCCGCGACCACTGCCGACGCAGTTCGCACTCGGGGAGATCGCGCCATGTCGCGCATACGCTCTGTCGCCAGCACCACGCTGGGGGTCCACCGCCGTACCGTCCTCGCCGCCGCCGGCGCGGCCGCCGTCTCCACGGGCGTCGGCTACGCCCTGCGGCCCACCGACAGCCAGGCCGCGACGACCGCCGGCGCCGCCGAGGCGCCGGTGGCCCAGTCCGTCCACCAGGCCGCCCCGGCCGAGGCCCCTCTCGCCCCGTACACCCGCGGCACCACCGTCGCCTCCGTCGCCGCACCGCGCACGAGCTCCGGCTACCGGCGCCTGGGCAACGGCATCGGCTGGAGCCGCAAGGTACGCCCCGACCTCGCCGACCCGAAGGCCGGACGGGCCGGCCGGCGTACCCCGCTGGCCGCGTTCGTGCAGCTCACCGACCTGCACCTGATGGACAGCCAGCACCCGATGCGCCTGGAGTACCTGCGCTCGACCGACGTGCACGCCTGGCGGCCCCAGGAGGCGCTGACCGTGCCCGGCGCGATCTCGCTCGTCGAGCGGATCAACGCGCTGCGCGGCGCCCCCGCCACCGGCGCCCCGCTCCAGTTCGCCATGACGACCGGCGACAACACGGACAACAACTCGCGCACCGAGCTCGACTGGTTCCTCACCGTCATGAGCGGCGGCCGGATCACCCCCAACTCCGGGGACCCGCGCCACTACGAGGGCGTCCAGAACAGCGGCCTCAAGCAGTACTGGCAGCCCGACTCGACCACCCGCGACCAGGACAAGCAGCTCGGCTTCCCGCACCTGCACGGCTACCTGGCCGCCGCCATCCGGCAGCTCAACAGCCCCGGCCTCACCATCCCCTGGTACTCCACCGTCGGCAACCACGACAGCCTGCCGCTCGGCTGCTACGGCCACGGCGACTCCTGGCTCGCCGAGTACGCCGTCGGCGGCAAGAAGCTCATGTCGCTGCCCGCGTCCGAGTCCAAGAAGCTCCAGGACATGATCCGGAAGGCCGGCGACCCCCAGGGCCACGCCTTCCGCGACCTCCTCAAGGCGCACGCCCGGAACATGCGCTCGGTCACCCCCGACGAGCGGCGCGCCCCCTACACCGCCCGCGACTACCTCAAGGCCCACCTCGACCCCGCGCACCGCGGCGTCGGCCCGGTCGGCCACGGGTACTCCACCGCCAACCTCGACGCGGGCACCCAGTACTACAGCTTCCGCATCGCCGACGACGTCATCGGCATCAGCCTCGACACCACCGACCCGGGCGGCCACTACCAGGGGTCCATCGGCAGCGAGCAGCTGCGGTGGCTGGACCGGACGCTGCGGGAGAACAAGGACTCCTTCGCCGTCGTCTTCAGCCACCACACCAGCGACTCGATGGACAACACCCGCCCCGACCCGGCCCACCCCGGCGAGCGCCGGCACAACGGCAATGAGGTCGTCGCCCTCCTCGCCAGCCACAGCAACGTCCTCGCCTGGGTCAACGGCCACATCCACCGCAACGTGATCACCGCCCACTCGGCCCCCGACGGCCGCTCCTTCTGGGAGATCTCCACCGCCTCGCACATCGACTTCCCGCACCTCGCCCGGGTCATCGAGCTGGCCGACAACAAGGACGGCACGATCTCGATCTTCACCACCCTGATCGAGTCCGCGGCCCCCCACCGCACCGACTTCACCGACCTCTCCCAGACCGGCCTCGCGGCCCTCTACCGCGAACTGGCCTACAACGCCCCCGGCTCGAGCAACAAGCTCGGCGGCGCCCCGGGGGACCGGAACACGGAGCTGGTCCTGAACAAGGGCTGAAAAAGGATCAACCCTCCTGAGCCGCCTCAACCTCCCCCGGTCGGTACAGGTCTCCGACTCCGAGCCCGCTCGCCGAGCGTGCCCGAGCAGGGGGAAGACATGACCGTACGTACGAGTGTGCTGGTGGCGGCGACGACCGTGGCGCTCACCGCCGGCTTCGCCGCCCCGGCGCTGGCGGCCGGGGCCGACACCCACGAGGGCACCCGGCAGGCCGCCCGTGCCGCGGTGAAGGACGGCGTGCCGGGGGTGACGCTCACCGCGAAGGACGGCCGGAGCACCTGGTCGATCACCGCCGGGACCGGCAACCTCAGGACGCACGCGCCGCGTTCGGTGGACGACCGTTACCGCGTCGGCAGCATCACCAAGACCTTCGTCTCCACCGTGCTGCTCCAACTGGAGGCGGAGGGACGGCTGTCGCTCGACGACACGGTGGAGAAGTGGCTGCCGGGCCTGGTTCACGGCAACGGCCACGACGGCGGCCGGATCACCGTCCGCCAGCTCCTCAACCACACCAGCGGGATCTTCGACTACACCGCCGACGAGACGTTCGGGCGCACCTACTTCCTCAAGGACGGCTTCCTCGAGCACCGTTACGACACCCAGAGCCCCGGGGATCTCGTCGCGATCGCCATGGCCCACCAGCCGGACTTCGCGCCGGGCACGTCCTGGAACTACTCCAACACCAACTACGTCGTGGCGGGCATGGTGATCCAGAAGGTCACCGGACGGTCGTACGGCGAGGAGATCCGGCACCGCATCATCGGTCCCCTGCACCTGACGGCCACCTCGGTGCCGGGCACCCGGGTCACCGTCCCGCGGCCCAGCAGCCGGGCCTACTCCAAGCTGGCGCGGACGGCGACGGGACCGACGTACGACGTCACCGAGCTCAACCCCTCCCTCGCCTCCTCGGCGGGCGAGATGATCTCCGACTCGGCCGACCTCGACCGCTTCTACTCGGCCCTGCTGAAGGGCAGGCTGCTCCCGGCGAAGCAGCTGAAGGAGATGAAGACCACGGTGGCGGCCCCGGGCATCCCGAACGCCGGGTACGGTCTCGGCCTGATGGACCGCAAGCTCAGCTGCGGGGTCCACGTCTGGGGGCACGGCGGCGGCATCCACGGCTCGTCCTCCGAGGCCGTGACCACGGCCGACGGCAGGCATTCCGTCGCCTTCAACTTCAACGGCGACTGGTCGGGGGACAGCGACGCGGTGGTCGAGGCGGAGTTCTGCGGCGAGTAGTCGCGCCGACTCGGATCCGAAGCACCCAGTTCATCCGGACGTAATGTCCGTACCGCCTCATATCGGCTAGCCCGCACTTCACGGGGATGGCTCGATTTCATGTGCAAGGCGGGTGGTCGTGTGCGTACGGGACACGAACTGCGAGTGCTGTCGGTGTACGAGGGTTTCTTCTCCGGTGGGGCCCGGATCGTGCACAGCGACATCGTGCTGGGCCTCACCGAGGGCGGCCTGCGCCATCAGGTGCTGAGCCTGTACGGCGAGGTCCACCGGGAGGCGACCCGGCAGCGGATGGAGGACGACGCCTGCTACCGGGCGCTGACCGCGGCCGGAGTGGGCGTCACCTCCCTCGGCCGCATCTTCCCGAGCGCCGGCGTTTCGGCCGACTTCACCGGACCTGAGCTGGCCGGAACGGCCCGGGCGACGGCCGGCGCGGACGTCGTCCTGTCCCTCAAGGAGCAGCCGCTGCGGTTGCTCAACCAGGCGGGACTGCCGCGCCGCCCGGTCGTGGTCTGTCTGCACCGTTCCGACCCGGAGAACCAGGGCACCGCCCTCGACGAGCTGAAGGCCGCCGTCGCCGACGGCACGGTCGTGGCCTGCGTCTGCTGTGCCGAGTCGACGAGGGCGGCGTACCGGGCCGCGGGCATCCCGTCCGACCTGCTCCACGTGATCCCCAACGGCGTCGACCTCTTCCGCTTCCGCCCCGACGCCGCCCGCCGCCTCGCGGTGCGCACGGAACTCGGCATCGACCCCGCGGCCCCCGTGGTCGTCTTCGCCGCCCGCTACGACGCCATGAAGAACGTCCCGCTGCTGCTCGCCGCCGCCCGCGTCTGGCTCGGCCGGGTCCCGGACGGGCAGGTGCTGATGTGCGGGGCGGGCATGACGGCGGCGAATCCCGGGCTCGCCGCGGACATCGCGACGGCGTTCCCCGGGGCCACGGCCCTGGCGGACCGGGGGTTGCGCCTGCTGGGCGTCCGGCGTGACATGGAGGCGCTGTACGCCGCCTCCGACGTCGTCGCCCTCACCTCCGCGTGGGGTGAGGCGGCCCCGCTGTGCCTGATCGAGGGCATGATGTGCGGCGCCGTCCCGGTGGCGACGGACGTCGGCGACAGCGCGGCGATCGTGGCGGGCCACGGCCTGGTCACGGCCCCGGACCCGGAGGTGATCGCGGCCGCCTGGTCGCAGGCCGTGGCAGCACGCGCCGGCCTCGCCCCCGCCCTCGCGGCGAGCCGCGAACGCTTCAGCCGTACGCGGATGATCGCGTCGTACGCGGCCCTGCTGGACCGCGCCGCCGCGGGCACCGCCCTCCCCGTGCTGCCCGACCCGCTCCAGCGGCCGCACACGCCATGAGGAGGGGCCCCGGCTCCCCAGTGCCGTGGCCCCTCCTCTCCCCTCCTGGTCCCGCCCCGGCCCCTCCTACCGGGGCAGTACCACGACGTAGGCGGCGGGATCTCGGTCGCCGGAGGCCATGAGCGCCGTACGGACCACCGTCGCCTGCTGCTCCAACGCGTCCCGGAGCTTGCGCGGGGTGATGTGGACGACCGTGATGCCGAGGCGCTCCAGGTGCTCGCGCTTGCGGGCGTACTCGGACCAGAGCGCGTCCTCTTCCTGGCGGGGCGCCCGGGTGTCCAGCTCGACCGCGACCGCCTGCTCCGGCCAGTACGCGTCCAGGCCGCCCAGGTGGGGGCCGCCGGGCAGTCTGAGGTCGACGTTCCACACCGGGTCGGGGAGGCCGTACTCCTCGACCATGCGGTAGAGGCGGTCCTCCGCGATGGCGCGGCCCTCGGCGAGCAGGGAGTCCACGGCGTCCACCACGTGCGGGCGGCTCAGCAGCTTGGCGTGCTTGAGCTCCCGGACGACCGCGGCCGGTTCGCAGTGGCCGCCGCGTACCGCCTCCGTCAGCAGCCGGCATACCGCGCCCGCGTCGGTCAGTTCGGTGACCGCGTCGGCGAGGGCGCGTGGCACCGGGGCGACCGGGAGGCCGGTGACCTGTTCGGCGGCGGGGAGCGCCGACGTGCGGACGATCCGCGCGCCGCCGGTCGAGCGCAGCCGGCGCAACCTCGGGACCAGGACGTCGATCCGGCCCAGGGAGAGCAGCGGCGGGGTCGAGCTGAACCCGTGCAGCGTCAGCGCCGCGAGGCCGGTGATCATCGCCTCCGCGTAGACCGGGCGGTGCGGCTCGTCCGCGCCCGGCTGGGTGGGGACCCCGGCGCTCTGCTCGCGTGCCGCGTACATCAGCACCGCGTGCAGCCGCTCCTCGCTGGTCGGCGGGCCCGGGTGGAGCAGGAAGACACCCGGGAGGATCTGCTGCCAGGGGCCGCCGGGCCGGCACTGCTCGTTGGCCTCGGCGACCGAGACGCCGGTCGCACGCAGCCGGCCGGCCGTCACGACACGGCGGTGCACCTCGGAGAGGTGACGCAGGGGGCGGGGGGAGAGCGGGGGGACCGGGGTGTTGTGGTTCATGCAGCGGAGATTTCCGCACTCGATCCGCCCGCTAACCGCTGTTACACGCTCGTCGACAAATACGAACAAGGCGGTACTAAGGGACGGGTGTTCGGGTGCCGAGTAGGGAGCGAAAACCCCTGGTCCATTCGGGGTGGACCAGGGGTTACGGCTCCTATTGACCGTATTTCGTAACGGTCACCGCCCGCCAAAGCTCGGGCCAAAGGTCATCCGTGGTTGACGGCCCCCGCATCGCACGCCTGTCCCCGCAGCGCCCGCGCCAGATCGTCCCGCCCTTCCAGCACCAGTCTCCGCAGCGCCGGCGCCGCGTCCTCGTGCGCCGCGAGCCACGCGTCGGCCGCGTCCAGCGTCTCCCGCGAGTCCTGGAGGGAGGGGAACAGCCCCGAGACGATGTTCATCGCGATCTGGATCGAACGCTCCCGCCAGACCCGCTCGATCGCCGCGAAGTACTTCTCCGTGTACGGCTCCAGCAGATCGCGCCGGGAGGGCTGGTTGAACCCCGCGATGGTCGCCTCGGCCAGGGCGTTGGACAGCGCGTCGGACTCCACGACCTGCGCCCACGCCTGCGCCTTCACCGCCTCGGACGGCCGGGCGGCCAGGCAGCGGACCTGGTGCCGCTTGCCGGACGCGGTGTCGTCGCGGGCGAGCTCGGCGGCCAGCGCCTTCTCGTCGGCGACCCCCCACACGGTCAGCGGCTGCAGGAACGCCCACCGCAGCTCCTGGTCGACGTCCAGCCCCTCGATGGCCGACGTGCCGTCCAGCAGACCCTGCAACAGCTCGAAGCCGCCCGGGTCCTCAGCCGTCCGCGCGAAGAACCGCGCCCACGCCAGCTGCTGCTCGCTGCCCGGCTCGGCGGCGAGCAGCTCCCGCTCGGCCCCCTCGGCGAGCAGCGCCCCGGCCCGCTCCCGGCCCTCGGGCGCCACGTAGTGCACGAGGGCCGACTCGGCCCAGGCGTGCAGCATCTGCAGGACGCCGATGTCGGACTCGCGGCCCGCGAAGCGCAGCACGATGTCGATGAACTCCCTGGCCGGAAGCAGCGCGTCCCGTGTCATGTTCCACAGCGCCGACCAGCACAGGGCGCGCGCCAGCGGGTCGGTGAGGTCGCCGAGCCCCGACTTCAGGGCCTCGAGGGAGCCCGCGTCGAAGCGGGTCTTGCAGTACGTCAGGTCGTCGTCGTTGACCAGCACGAGCTCCGGGGCCTCGGCACCGGCCAGTTCCGCCACGACCGTCCGCGGGCCGTCGACGTCCACCTCGGCGCGCGCGTACCGCTCCAGCGCACCTGCCCCGGAGCGCCGGTACAGCCCCACCGCCACCCGGTGCGGCCGCAGCTCGGGGTGCGACTCGGCCGCCTCCTGCACGACCGCCAGCTCGTCGACCCGCCCCTCGGCGCTCAACAGGACCTGCGGGGTGAGGGAGTTGACCCCGGCCGTCTGCAGCCAGGACCGGGCCCACGTGGCCATGTCCCGCCCGCTGGTCTCCTCCAGCACCGACAGCAGGTCACCGAGGCGGGTGTTGCCGTACGCGTGCCGCTTGAAGTAGCGCCGCGCGCCCTCCAGGAAGGCGTCCTGGCCGACGTAGGCGACGAGCTGCTTCAGTACGGAGGCCCCCTTCGCGTACGTGATGCCGTCGAAGTTGAGCTTGGCGTCCTGGAGGTCGCGGATGTCGGCGGTGATCGGGTGCGTGGAGGGCAGCTGGTCGGCGCGGTAGGCCCAGGCCTTGCGGCGGTTGGCGAAGGTGATCCAGGCGTCGGTGAAGCGGGTCGCGCCGACGTTGGCGAAGGTGCCCATGAAGTCCGCGAAGGACTCCTTCAGCCACAGGTCGTCCCACCACACCATGGTGACCAGGTCGCCGAACCACATGTGGGCCATCTCGTGCAGGATGACGTTGGCCCGGCCCTCGTAGGACGCCCGGGTGACCTTGCCGCGGAAGATGAACTCCTCGCGGAAGGTGACGAGGCCCGGGTTCTCCATCGCGCCGAGGTTGTACTCGGGCACGAACGCCTGGTCGTACTTCCCGAAGGGGTACGGGTAGTCGAAGTGCTCGTGGAAGAAGTCCAGGCCCTGCTTGGTCACGAGGAACACGTCGTCGGAGTCGAAGTGGGGGGCGAGCCCCTTGCGGCACAGGGCGCCGAGGGGGATCTCCAGGCGCGTGCCGTCCTCGAGGACCCGCTCGTAGGTGTCCGTCACGTAGTGATAGGGCCCCGCCACCACACAGGTGATGTACGTCGAGATCGGCTTCGTCTCCGCGAACCGCCAGACGCCGTCGCTCTCCGAGCCGGCCCCGTTGCTCCACACCGTCCAGCCCTCGGGTGCCCGCACCTCGAAGCGGTAGGGCGCCTTGAGGTCGGGCTGCTCGAAGTTGGCGAAGACGCGGCGGGAGTCGGCCGGCTCGTACTGGGTGTAGAGGTAGACCTCGCCGTCCTCCGGGTCGACGAAGCGGTGCATGCCCTCGCCGGTGCGGGAGTAGGCGCACCGGGCGTCCACGATCAGTTCGTTGTCTGCGGCCAGGTCCTCCAGGGTGATCCGGGAGCCGTCGAAGACCTCGCCGGGGTCGAGGTCCCGGCCGTTCAGCGAGACCGCGGTGACGCTCGGGGCGATCAGGTCCGCGAAGCTCGTGGCCCCCGGCTCGTTGCACCGGAAGCGGATCGTGGTCACCGACCGGAAGGTGCGCGGACCGTCCCCGGCCTGGTCACCGACCGCCGAGCGCAGGTCGAGGGACACCTCGTACCCGTCGACGGACAGCAGGGCGGCCCGCTCCCGGGCCTCGTCACGGGACAGATTCTCACCGGGCACGGCGATGCTCCCTCGGATGGTGTTCAGCATGCGGACAGGCCCGATCCTGCCATGTGCTCCTGACATCGGTCAGCCGGGAATGGGGAGGGCGACGACCGGTGTTCCTGGTTGAAACGAACACTTTTCGAGGAGACCCATGTCCGAGACCGCGAACGCCTCCGGCAAGACCCCCGTCGACTTCTGGTTCGACCCGCTGTGCCCCTGGGCCTGGATGACCTCCCGCTGGGTCCTCGAGGTGGAGAAGGTCCGGGACATCGAGGTGAACTGGCACATCATGAGCCTGGCAGTGCTCAACGAGCCGAAGATCGACGAGCTGCCCGAGGAGTACCGCGAGCTCCTCGAGACAAAGGCCTGGCAGCCGATCCGGGTGGTCACCGCGGCCTGGCAGAAGCACGGCTCCGACATCCTCGGCCCGCTGTACACCGCGCTCGGCACCCGTATCCACAACGAGGGCCAGGGCCCCACGCGTGAGGCCGTCGAAGGCGCCCTGGCGGAGGTCGGCCTGCCCGCCGACCTGATCGACTACTTCGACCAGAAGGACTTCGAGTTCGACGCCGAGCTGCGCGCCTCCCACAAGGAGGGCATCGACAAGGTCGGCCAGGACGTCGGCACCCCGGTCATCGCGGTTCCCGGCCCCGACGGCGAGCAGATCGCCTTCTTCGGCCCGGTCGTCACCCCGGCCCCCAAGGGCGAGGAGGCGGCCCGCCTCTGGGACGGCACGGTGGCGGTCGCCTCGGTCCCCGGCTTCTACGAGATCAAGCGCAGCCGCACCAAGGGCCCGGACTTCAGCAACCTGTAGTCACTTCTTCGGCTCCGGGAAGGTGCCGCCGTCGTTCACGTCACCCAGCCGCTGGAAGCGCCGGCAGCTGCCGCGGGAACAGCGGAGGTACGCGTTCAGGCGGGTCCACTTCGGCTTGTGCTTCTGGACGTGGGCCCGCTCTGCGTCGTTCCTCAGAGGTTCGAACTCCTCGGACGAACCGCAGTTCTTGCACGGCATCTTCGTCATGAGACCCCTTCGGGTGGTCAGAGGCCGTGTCCCGGCCCCGCGAGCGCAGGTTCCCGCCGGGGTGGGGCGGCAGGCCGGAATCCGTCCCGCCGGGGCGGATTCCGGGCACGTTCACCTGCGGGCTCGCCCCCGCGCCTCCGCCACCCTCACCAGGTGCTCCTCGTAGCCCTTCGCGTAGGACGACGCCCGCCCCGCGTCCGGCTCCACGATCGCCGTCGGCTCCGTCCAGGCGCCCGCGTCCAGGGGAACCCCGAACCGCTCCGTCGCGGCCAGGACCGCCCCCCGAGCCCCCACCTCTCCCTCGACGACCCGCAACGGCCGCCCCAGCACATCGGCCAGCAACTGCATCCACGCGGAACTCCGCGTCCCGCCCCCGCACACCGCGAGCGACCCCGTCAGTCCCGCCGCCTCCAGGCAGTGCCGGGCCGCGTACCCGATCCCCTCGCAGGTCGCGCGGATCAGATCGGCGGGCGTCGTCTCCAGCGAGACCCCGCTCAGCTCGGCCCGCAGATGCGGCTCGACGAACGGAGCCCGCTCCCCGGAGGGCGCGAAGTACGGCAGCACCCGCACGCCGTGCGCCCCCGGCGGGGTGGACGCCAACAGGTCGTCCACCTCCGCATGCGTCACCCCGGTGGTCGACAGCACCCAGTCCAGCGCGGCCGTCCCGACCATCGCCGGCATCGCCCGCAGCCGGTGCCCGGGCCGGTCGGTGGAGATGTACAGCCCGGCCGGCTCCCCGGTCAGGTCCAGCTCGGTGGTGGCGACGAGCGCGGCCAGACACGTCCCGACGATGAGGAGTCCGTCCCCCGGCGCGGTGACCCCGGCGCCCAGCGCGCAGGCCGGCAGGTCGTACGGCCCGTTCGAGACCCGCGTCCCGGACGGCAGCCCTTCCCGAGCCGAACCCGTGGCGATCGGGTCCCCGAGGGGAGGCAGCAGCCGCCGACGACGCGTGAGCCCCAGCAGCTCCACCACCCGGTTGTCGTACGACCGTGCCCGGGGGTCGAGGAAGGGCATGGACGCGTCCGACACGTCCGTCGTCGCCCGCGCGGCCCCCGTGAGCCGCTGGAAGACCATGTCCTTGCAGTACACGGCCGCCGCGGCGGCGTTCAGGGACTTCGGGTCGTACCGGTCCAGCCAGGCCAGCAGCGGCCCCGGTGAGCCCGGGAACATCGCGCCGCCGGTCCGCCGGAACACCGTCTCGAAGGTGCCGTCCGCGAGCCACTGGTCGAGGAGTTCGTGCGCCCGCCCGTCCATCCAGGACAGCGCCGACCGCACCGGCCGCCCCTCCTGGTCGACCAGCCACACCCCGTCGCCCTGCCCGGTCAGCCCGGCCAGCTCCACCGGCTCCCGCACCCGCCCGGTCAACTTGCCGAGGACGTCGACGACCGCGCCGTAGACCTCCTCCATGTCCTGCTCGACGAACCCGCCGTGCAGGGAGAGCTCCACCGGGCGTGACTCGACGGCCAGTTGACGGCCCTCGGCGTCGAAGGCGGCGGCCTTGACGACGGACGTGCCCACATCGATACCGACGTACATACAGATTCCCTCCTACGACGTCACGTCAGGCAGTGCGCCAACCGCTCCCCCCGCGCCCAGCGGCCCACCTCCTCCGCCGCGATCCTCGCCGCCTTCTCGGCCACCGCGCGGCTCGCCCCGCCGAGGTGCGGGGTCAGGACGACCCGGTCGGCCAGGGCGCGCAGCCGGGAGTCCGGGGGCAGCGGCTCGTGCTCGTAGGTGTCGAGGGCGGCAGCCGACAGCCGGCCGCTCTCCAGCGCGTCGCACAGGGCGGACTCGTCCACCAGGGGCCCGCGGGCGATGTTCACCACGACCGCCCCCTCCGGGAGCAGCGCCAGTTCACGGGCGCCGATCAGGCCGCGGGTCTCGGCGGTGAGGCGGGCGTGCAGGGTGATCACCCGGGAGCGGGCCAGGAGCTGGTCGAGGGCGGACACGCGCAGGCCGTGGATCTCGCCGCGCACATAGGGGTCGTACACCATGACCTGTGCCCCGAACGCGCACAGCACGCGCGCGACGCGGCTGCCGACGGCGCCGTAGCCGACGAGCCCGACGGGCAGGTCCTCCAGCTCCAGGCCGCTGTGCTCGTACGTGTAGTAGGCGGCGCCGCCCTCCCAACTGTCCTGTCCGGCAAGGAGGTCGTGGGCCTGCGGGATGCGGCGCACGGCGGCGAGCAGCATGCCGACGGTGAACTCGGCGGTGGCGGCGGCGTTGCGGCCGGGCGCGAAGCACACCCGGACGTCACGGGCCTTGGCCGCGTCGAGGTTCACGTTCACCGGCCCGCCCCGGCACACGACGACCAGCTTCAGGCTGTCGGCGGCGTTCAGCACCCGCTCGGTGACGGGGCCCATCTGGGTGACGAGGACCTCCGCGCCGTCCAGCGCCTCGATCAGCTCGTCCTCGGCGTCGCTCGCCTCCGTCACCTCCGAGACGGGCCCGAAGGGTTGCAGCGGCCAGCCGAGCGTCAACTCCCTCGTCTCCGCGGCGATGCCGCCCAGCTCGGCCTCGACGGCCCCGGCGATCAGCCCCGGCAGGACGAAGTGGTCGCCGGCCGCCACGACACGTACGGGATCGGTCCTCTGGGTCATCGTCGACCTCCGAGTCGTCGCTTCACTGAGACGATGTTGAGCCGCGGATCCCGGGTACGCATAGACCCCGTGCGGGTGGGAGGCGCCTGTATGGCGGAGATGACAGGGATGACGGACGAGAACGAGACGGCGTGGCTGGGGATCGACCTCGGCACCCAGAGCGTGCGCGCGCTGGCGGTCACGGCCGGCGGAACCGTGCTGGGCCGGGGTTCCGCCCCGCTCGGCGGCCGGCGCGAGGGCGGCCGGCACGAGCAGGATCCGGGGGAGTGGTGGGAGGCGGTGCGCACGGCGTGCCGTTCCGCGCTTCTCACCCGGACGGGCGTACGGATCGGCGGCCTCGCGGTGTGCGGGACGTCGGGGACGGTCCTGCTGACGGACCCGGAGGGCCGGCCGACGAGCCCGGCGCTCATGTACGACGACGCACGCGCGGCGGGTGAGGCGGCCGGGCTGCGTGCGGCGGGCCTCGCGGTCCAGGACACGTGGGCGCTGCCGAAGGCACTGTGGCTGGTGCGGGAGTACGGCGGAGCTGGCCGGGTCACCCACCAGCCCGACGTCGTCACCGCACGCCTGGTCGGCAGGCCGGTGCCCACCGACTCCAGTCACGCGCTCAAGACGGGCTACGACGTCGAGCGCGACGCCTGGCCGGATGTCGCCCTGGACCTTCCCGAGGTGGTCCTGCCCGGCACCCGTCTCGGCGAGGTCTGCCCGGCCGCCGCCGAGGAGACCGGCATCCCCGCGGGCACTCCGGTGATCGCCGGGATGACCGACGGCTGCGCGGCCCAGATCGCGGCGGGCGCCCTGCGTCACGGTTCCTGGAACTCGGTGCTCGGCACCACCCTCGTGCTGAAGGGGGCCGCCCCGGATCCGGTCCGTGACCCGACCGGCGTGGTCTACAACCACCGTGCGCCGGGCGGCACCTGGCTGCCCGGTGGGGCGTCGAGCGTGGGCGCGGGGGCGCTTCCGACGGACGTGGACCCCGTGGCCATGGACGCACGGGCGGCCGCGTTCGAGCCGTCCGGCGCGGTGGCCTACCCCCTGGTGTCGCGCGGGGAGCGGTTCCCCTTCCGCGCCCCGGACGCCACCGCCCTCCTGCTGGGCACCCCCGCCGGCGACGCCGACCGCTGGGCCGCGCTCCTCCAGGGCGTCGCGTTCGCGGAGCGCCTGTGCCTCGACTACCTGCACCACCTGGGCGCCCCGTTCGACGGCCCCCTCACCTTCACCGGCGGCGCGGCCCGCAGCCCGTACTGGAACCAGCTCCGCGCCGACATCCTCGGCCGCCCGGCCCGCGTCCCCGAACAGACCGAACCCGCCCTGGGAATGGCCGCGTTGGCGCTGCACGGCAGCATGGGGACCGCGCTGGCGGAGGCCGCCGGGCAGATGGTCCGCATCCGCACCGTCGTGACACCGCGCCCCGGCCGCACGGCCCTCTTCGCCGAGCCGTACGCGCGTCTCGTCGACGAACTCACCGAGCGGGGCTGGCTCCCCGTGCCGGTCGCGGCCCACGCGCGCGGCCGCCTGGCCCGGGACACCACGGCACCATGACCGGGTCCCCGCGCCTTGAGGGGCGCATCCGGAGCCTGCCCCGGCCGCCGGCGGTCCCGCCAGGGCGGCGGATACTTTCGCCCGCTCCGGGTGCCTGTTCCGGGCGCCTGTCCGGGGCACCCGCTCAGGGTGGCCGTTTCCCGGCCGGTGGCCCCGCGCGGCGCGCCCGGCAGCCCTTCGACCAAGGCCCCCACGCCCCGACCCCGACCCCGACCGAGCGGACCGTTTCATGAGCACGAGCACGACCCTGCTGCTGGCCCGGCACGGGCAGACCATCTGGCACGCCGAGAACCGTTACGCGGGCGTGAGCGACATCGGGCTCACCGACGAGGGCCGGGCCCAGGCGGAGGCGCTCGGGCGATGGGCCGCAGTCCACCGCCCCGACGCGATCTGGACGTCACCCCTGTCACGGGCGATCGCCACCGCCGACCCCGCCTGCCGTGCCCTCGGCATCACCCCGCACCGTGAACCCGGCCTCAGGGAGTGCGACTTCGGGGTGGTGGAGGGCCGTACCCTCGCGGAGTTCGCCGCCGAGGTGCCCGAGGCGGCCGAGGCCTTCCGGGCGGACCCGGTGACGTACCCCTTCCCCGGCGCGGAGGACCCGCTCGAAGCCGCCGCCCGTGGCGCCGGCGCCCTGCGCGGCATCGCCGCCGCACACCCCGGCGAGCGCGTCCTGGTCGTCGCCCACAACACCCTGCTGCGGCTGGTGCTGTGCACGCTGCTGTCGATCCCGCTCAGGGGGTACCGCAGAGTGTTCCCGCGGTTGCGGAACGCGGCGATCACCGAACTCCGGCTCGGCGAGGACGGATTCGCGGCACTTCTCTCCCTCAATGTGCCGTGCGAGCAGGATCGGTCGTAGCACGATAGATCCATGACGGAGATCGACACCTCGGTGCCGCATTCGGCCCGGATCTGGAACTACTGGCTCGGCGGCAAGGACAACTACCCCGTCGACGAGGCGGCCGGCGACGCCTACACGGCCGTCTTCCCCGGCATCGTCACGATCGCCCGCAGCAGCCGCGCCTTTCTCGGCCGCAGCATCCGGTACCTGGTCGAGGAGGCGGGCGTCCGCCAGTTCCTGGACGTCGGCACCGGGCTGCCCACGGTCGACAACACCCACGAGGTCGCCCAGCGCTTCGCCCCCGAATCGAAGATCGTCTACGTCGACAACGACCCGTTGGTCCTCGCCCACGCCCGTGCCCTGCTCACCTCCACACCGGAGGGCGAGACGGCGTACGAGGACCTGACGCTCTACGAGCCGGAGAAGATCCTCGAGGCGGCCTCCCGGACCCTCGACCTGAGCCGCCCCACCGCTCTGATCCTCAGCGGCATCCTCGGCCATGTCGCCGACTACGACCTGGCCCGCGAGCTGGTCGGGCGTCTGGTGGCGGGCCTGCCCTCCGGCAGCTGCCTCTGCGTCAACGACGGCTCCCGCGGCACCGACCCGGACTACGAGCAGGCCCAGGACGCCTACAACGAGACCGGTGCCGTGCCCTACTTCCTGCGCCCGGTGGACAAGATCGAGGCGTTCTTCGAGGGCCTGGAGCTCGTGGACCCGGGTGTGGTGTCCGTCCCGCTGTGGCGCCCCGAGGGCGACGCGACCCCGGCCCCGATCGGCCAGCACGGCGGTGTGGGCCGCAAGACCTGAGCCTGCCGCCCGCATGGGAGACCCCCGCGAGTCACGTCCTCGCGGGGGTCTCCGCCATTCCGCCCGCCCGCATGAAGGTTGAGAAGACGATCACGAGGCGGGACGCTCCGGTGCAGGGCCGCTCAGGGCGCCGGCAGCAGCACGTCCGCGCGGGACCTGGCGGCCTCGTAGCGCCGGGCCACGTCCTGCCAGTCGACGACGGCCCACATCGCGTCGATGAAGTCGTCCTTCTGGTTCTTGTACTGCAGGTAGAAGGCGTGCTCCCAGGCGTCGAAGACCAGGATCGGGGTCGCTCCCTGGTGGTCGTAGACCTGCTCGACGATCAGGCGTCCGCTGAGGGGCTCGTCGGCGAGGACGCCCCAGCCCGAACCCTGCGTGGTGGCCGCGGCCTTGGTCAGCTGTGCCTTGAATCCGGCGAACGACCCGAAGGACTCGGCGATCGCGTCCGCCGGCTCACCCACCCCGTCGGCCTCCAGTGGCTCGCCGCCGCCGTCGCCGGACATGTTCCGTCAGTAGATGGAGTGCAGGATGTGCCCGGAGAGGTGGAAGGCCAGGTGCGTTGGCGGGCAGCGTGTAGACGGGCATGCGGGGGTCCCCTCCGAACCTCTTATTGCATAGAGATTGCAACTACAAGCTAACAACAAGAAGGCGCTTCTGTCGCGCGTATCCCACACTCGCCAGCACCAGCGTCAGGCCGCCCGTCCAGTACAGCTGCACGCGCGTGTCCGGTTCGCGCGCCATCAGGACGAGGATCGCGGCCATGCCCGCCAGGGCGACCCAGGTCAGGTACGGGAAGGCCCAGGTACGGACGGGCAGCCGATCGGGGGCCTCGCGTTCCAGGGCGCGGCGCAGCCGCAGCTGGGAGGCGGCGACGAACGCCCAGACGACGAGGATCACCGCGCCGATCATGTTGAGGAGCCAGGAGAAGACATCGTCGGGACGCCAGTAGCTGAGGACCACGCAGACGAAGCCGAAGACGCTGGAGGCGAGGACCGCCCGGCGCGGGGCGCCGCCGGAGACGCGCCCCAGGGCGGCGGGGCCGAGACCCCGCCCGACCAGGGAGTAGGCGATGCGGGAGGCGCCGTAGACGTTGGCGTTCATCGCGGACAGGAGGGCGACCAGGACGACGACGTTCATCAGCTGTCCCGCTCCCGGGATGCCCAGTTCGTCGAGGGCGGCGACGTACGGGCCCTTCTCCACGACCGCCTTCGAGTCCCAGGGGACCAGGGTGACGATGACCGCCATCGAGCCGACGTAGAACAGCGCGATGCGCCACATCGCCGTACGGACCGCGCTCGCCACCCCGCGCACCGGGTCCTCGGACTCGGCGGCCGCGATGGTGACCGTCTCCAGACCGCCGTACGCGAAGACGGAGGCGAGCAGGCCGACGACCAGGCCCTCGCCGCCGCCCGGGAAGAAGCCCCCTCGCCCGGTGAGGTTCGCGGTGCCCGGAGCGTCCGCGCCGGGCAGGACACCGGCGATCGCCAGCACCCCGAGAACCAGGAACAGGCCGATCGCGCCCACCTTCAGGGCCGCGAACCAGAACTCGAACTCGCCGAAATTCTTCACCGCGGCCAGGTTCGTGACGCAGAAGACCACCATGAACAGGGCCACCCAGGCCCACTCGGGCGTCCCCGGGAGCCAGCCCGTCACGATCTTCGCCGTGCCGATGCCCTCCAGGCCCACGGCCGTGCACAGCAGGATCCAGAAGGACCAGCCGACGGTGAAGCCCGCCCAGGGCCCGAACGCCCGCTCGGCGTGCGCGGAGAAGGAACCGGAGGAGGGATACGCGGCCGACATCTCGCCGAGCATCCGCATCACCAGCATCACGAGGAGGCCGGAGAGCGTGTAGGCGAGGACGATCGACGGTCCGGCGGCGGCGATCCCCGCGCCGGAACCGACGAACAGTCCGGCGCCGATCACCCCGCCGAGGGCGATCATCGACAGATGGCGCTGCTTGAGGCCGTGGGTCAGGGAGGCGTCGGGCTCGTGTGGAGCCTTGACGGTGGTGCTGGGCATGAGCGCGGTTCGTCCAGTGCGTGAGACGGGCAAAAACGCGCACAGTCTGGGCGGTCTCCCCAGGTCAGAGAGGAGATCGCCCAGACTGTGGACAGATTCGGCACCGGCTGTGACTACGCGGCTACGGCGGTGTAGTGCGAGGCGTCGCCCTCGATCGAGTAGCTCTCCTTGCCCTCGATGCCCACCGGCACGTCCCCGGCGACGGTCACCCGGTGCAGCCGGCGCGGCAGGCCGTCGTAGTTGTCGACGGCGTAGTGCTGGGTGATGCGGTTGTCGAAGAGCACGAGCTGGTTCTCCGACCAGCGGTGCCGCAGCAGGTTCTCCGGGCGGGTCACATACGCCTGGAGCAGGTCGAGGACCTTGCGGGACTCGCTCACCGACAGCCCCACGATCCGCTGCGCGAACCCGCCGATGAACAGCCCGCGTTCACCGGTCAGCGGGTGCACCCGGACCACCGGATGGGCCGTGCGGAACTTGATCGAGGTGAACTGGGCGCGTCGGGCGGCCTGTTCCTCGTCCAGCGACTCCTGCGGTACGGCGTAGTCGTAGTCGTTGGTGTGCTCGGCCCACAGTCCGTCGGCCAGCCGGCGCAGCGGCTCGGGCAGATTGCGGTACGCGGCCGCCGAGTTGGCGATCAGGGTCTCGCCGCCGTACGGCGGGATCGTCAGGCTGCGCAGGGTGCTGGCCTGGGGCGGGTTGAGGACGAAGGTGACGTCGGTGTGCCAGTGGTTGGCGGCCTGGCCGCCCTCGCTGTCGACGGGCAGGACGTTCGGGGCGCCGTCGATCGCGGGCACGGTCGGGTGGGCGGTGGTGAGCTCGCCGAACTGCCGGGCGAAGTCCTGCTGGCCCTCGTCGTCGAGGTTCACGTCGTCGAAGACCAGGACCTTGTGGACGTTGAGGGCGTCACGCAGCGCGGTGGCGGTCTCCTCGTCGAGGGGCTTCGCTATGTCGACGCCGGACACGTGGGCGCCGATGTTCGCGGTGACCTTGCGGATCTCGATACCGGACATGTGTGGGGGTCCTTCCTAGGCGTGGACGGGCTGGGCGTACTGGTTCACGGGGCGGGGGAGGCCGTAGCGCTCTCGCAGGGTCTGCCGGGGGCCGTACTCTCTGCGGAGCAGACCGCGGGTGCGCAGGATCGGGACGACGTGGTCGACGAAGGCGTCCAGGCCGGACGGCAGGACCGCGGGCATGATGTTGAAGCCGTCCGCGGCACCCTGCGTGAACCAGGTCTCGATGGCGTCGGCGACCTGCTCGGGCGTACCGGCGAAGGTGAGATGGCCGCGCCCGCCGCCGAGCCGCCCGATCAGCTGCCGCACGGTGAGGCGGTCGCGCCGGGCCAGCTCCACGACGAGTGTGTAGCGGCTCTTGGCGCCCTCGACGGCGGACTCGGGCGGCAGGTCGGACGGGAGCTGCCGGTCCAACTCCAGTGTGCCTTGCGGTAGTTGGAGCAGGCGCTCCAGGTTGGCCACCCCGTGCCGGTGCACGATGTGGTCCTCCAGCTCCTGTTCCTTCGCGAGCGCCTCGGTCTGCGTGGCACCGATGACGGGGACGATCCCGGGGAGCACCTTGATGTGGTCGGGGTCCCGGCCGGCCGCGACGGTCCGGGCCTTGAGGTCGGCGTAGAAGGCCCGCGCGTCCTCGATGGTCTGCTGCGCGGTGAACACCGCCTCCGCGTACCGTGACGCGAACTCCTTGCCGTCCTCGCTGGAGCCCGCCTGCACGAGCAGGGGGTAACCCTGGGGAGTGCGGGGCACGTTGAGCGCGCCCTCGACACTGAAGTACGCCCCCTGGTGCCGGGGCGGGTGGACCTTGGTGTCGTCGCCCCAAACGCCGGCCGCCTTGTCGCCGACGATCGCGTCGTCCTCCCAGCTGTCCCAGAGCTTGAGGGCCACGTCGAGGAACTCGGCCGCCCGGGCGTAGCGGTCAGCGTGCGCGGGCTCGTGCTCCAGACCGAAGTTGCGGGCGGCCTCCTTGCCCGCGGTGGTGACGATGTTCCAGCCCGCCCGGCCGCCGCTGATGATGTCCAGCGAGGCGAACTTCCGGGCCAGGTTGTAGGGGGAGTTGTAGGAGGTCGAGGCGGTCGCGATCAGCCCGATGTGTTCGGTGGCCGTCGCCAGCGCGGTCAGCAGCGTGAGCGGCTCCAGTGCGCCGGCGGGCCGCTGGGCGAGGTTGCTCCACAGTTGCGGTCCGTCGGCCAGGAAGAGCGAGTCGAAGGTGCCGCGCTCGGCGATCCGGGCGAGGTGTACGAAGTGGTCGAGGGAGACGTGCGCGAACGGGTCGCTCTCGGGCAGCCGCCAGGAGGCCTCGTGGTGGCCGGTGTTCATCAGGAACGCGTTGAGGTGGAGCTGTCTCGCGGTCATGCGTGGTCCTCCGTGACGCCGAGTGCGGCAAGCAGTCGTTCGCGGTACTCGCCCAGCAGGGGGTCCCGGTACGAGCGCGGGTGCGGGCGGTCGATGGTCAGGTCGAGGCCGATACGGCCCTCTTCGAGTACGAGCACCCGGTCGGCGAGCACGATCGCCTCGTCCACGTCGTGGGTGACGAGCAGGACGGACGGCTGGTGGCGCTTCCACAGCTCCCGCAGCAGCGCGTGCATCCTGATGCGCGTGAGCGCGTCGAGGGCACCGAACGGCTCGTCGGCCAGCAGGAGTTCGGGTTCGCGGACCAGTGAGCGGGCGAGGGCGGCACGCTGGGCCTCGCCGCCCGAGAGCTCGTTGGGCCAGGCGCGTTCGCGGCCCGCGAGTCCCACCTCGGCGAGCGCCTCCCGGCCCCTTTCCTCACCGTCGGTGCCCAGCAGGACGTTGTCCAGCACCCGCCGCCAGGGCAGCAGCCGGGAGTCCTGGAAGACCACGGACACCCGCTCGGGGGCGGTGAGTTGCCCGCTGCCGACCACCTCGTGGTCCAGCCCCGCCACCGCCCGCAGCAGCGTGCTCTTGCCGGAGCCGCTGTGCCCGAGCAGGGCGACGAACTGTCCGGCCGGGATGTCGAGATCGATGGCGTCGAGGACGGTACGCCCGTCGAACGACCGGGTCAGGCCGCGCAGTTGTACGGCCGGCCGGGTCAGCTGCTCAGTGTGCGTCGCCATGACAGCACCCTCCGTTCGATGAGACGGACCGCGCTGTCGGAGACCAGGCCGAAGATGCCGTAGACGACGAGACCGACGAGGATCACATCGCTCTGGCCGTAGTTCTGGGCCTGGAACATCATGTAGCCGAGTCCGCTGGTGGCGTTGATCTGCTCCAGGACCACGAGGCCCAGCCAGGAGCCGGTGACGCCGAGCCGGAGTCCCACGAAGAATCCGGGCAGCGCGCCGGGGATGACGATCTGCCGTACGAACGCGAACCTCGACAGGCCCTGGACCTCGGCGAGTTCGACGAAGCGGTTGTCGATGCCGGACAGCGCGGCATGGGTGTTCAGATAGATCGGGATGTAGACGACGATCGCGATGATGGCGACCTTGAAGGTCTCGCCGATGCCCAGCCAGAGGATGAACAGCGGGATCAGACCGAGGGTCGGGATCGCCCGGTTGAGACTGACCGTCCCGTCGATCAGCGCCTCGCCGGTCCGGCTGAGCCCGGAGACCAGGGCCAGCAGGACGCCGGCGACCAGGCCGATCGCGAACCCGGACGCGGCCCGCTGGAGCGAGGTCAGGACGTCGTTGGGCAGGGTTCCGTCGGTCCACAGATGGACGCCGGTCCGCACCACCGTCCAGGGTTCCGGGATCGCTGCCGGATCGAGCCGCCCGGCGGCGGAAGCGACGGCCCACAGCGCGAGGAGGAGGACCGGTCCGGCGAGCCGGGCCGCGGGCAGCCGCCTACCGGGGGAGAGCCGGCGGCGCCTGCGGACCTGGGGCGGGTCCTCGGCCGGGGCGAGCGCGACGGCGGCCTGGGTCGTGGTCACGGCGCTCACCGCCGGTACTCCGCGGCCACGGACCGCGCCGCGATGCCCTCGAAGCGGTGGTCGAAGAGCTCGGCCACGTCGAACTTCTTCACGAAGCCGCCATCCGCCAGCAGATCCGCGGTCTCCTGCTCCCACTTGATCGCCTCGTTCCAGCTCGGCGGGAAGAGCGGCTTGTTGGCGAGCGCGGTGACCGCCTTCGCCTGGGCGAGGGTGAGGTTCTGGGTCTTCACGTAGAACTCCTCGTTCCAGACGTCGGGGTTCTCGTACGTCCACACCTGGCCCTTGGCCCAGTACGGGATGTACGCGGCGACCGCGGCGGCCTTCGCGGGGTCGCTCAGCACGGAGGTCGGCGCCCACAGCAGGTTGAGCAGGTCGACGACGTCGGTGGTGATGGCGTGCGCGCCCTTGGCCTTGTACTGCTGGAGATAGGCGGGCGCCTGGCTGTTGGCGAGCGGCGCCACGTCCACCTGGCCGGACTGGAGCGCGGTGAAGAACTGGTTGCTGGTCAGCGGGACGAGCTTCACCTCGTCGTAGGAGAGCCCGGCCTTCTTCAGCGCCCGCAGCAGGACGACTCCCTGTGCCTGACCCTGCGAGAACGCGAGCTTCTTCCCCTTGAAATCCGCGACCGAGCGGATGTCGCTGCCGGGCTTGGTGGCGAAGAGGTAGTTCGGTTTGCGGGTGATGTTGATCGCGACGATTTTCGCGTCGTAACCCTGGAAGTGCGCCTGGATCGGCGGGATTCCCGCGTTGTTGGCGACATCCAGGGAGCCGGACCGGAAGGCGTTGATGACATCGGGCCCGGCGCTGATATTGGCCCAACTGCTGACCTTGAACGGCAACTCACCCAGTCTGCCGAGTTTCAACTGGAGTTGCTGGGTGCCGGAATACGAGGCGATCTTCAGGCTCGTACCGGCCGGGACCTTGGCGGCGAGCGGGGCGGACAGGGCGTCCTTGGTGTCGGCGGCGGCACTGCCGTCGGCGCAGCCGCTGAGGCCGGCGACACCGGCCGCGGCGCCGAGGACCGAGGAGAGGAACAGCCGCCGGTCGATGCCGGACGTGCGGGAAAAAGGCATGGGAAAACTCCCTGAATCGGTGCAGAAGAAAGTCATGCGGAAATGAATTCACGCAGGAGAAATGAGCGCGTCACACGGGGCAACGTGTCAGCAACAAAGGGCGCGACAGTACAGGTGCGGGCTCATGGAAAAGATGTTCCCGGTCGTGCGGAGGCCCTGTCAATATTCGGAGTTTCTGAATTAAGTCCGCTCAGGTGACAGGGTCAGCGGATCCCGGTAGAGCACGTCGAGCGCCACCGAACCGCCCGCCACCGCGAGCACGGAATCCGGGAAACTCGACGGCACGACGGAGGACGCACGGTCGTCGCCGACCCCCTCGCGCAGCGCGGCGAGGCAGTCCTCCCGGTGCAGCACACCCACCTCGGTCACCACGACCGTCTCCGGGTTCAGCACGTCCAGCAGCAGTCGGGTGGCCCGCCCGACGGCCCCTGCCCGCTCCACGAGCAGCCGCACGGCCTCGGCGTCACCGGCGGCCGCCGCCGCGACGACATGCATCGGGTTGGTGCCGTCGGTGACCCCCGCACGCCGCGCCCGCTCGCACAACGTCCGCTCGCTCAGCTCGACTTGAAGGCACCCGGTCCGTCCGCACGGGCAGGGCTCGGTGCCGCCCGGCACCGGCAGATGGGCGATCGCGCCGGCCTGGGAACGCGGCCCGTGGTGCACCTCGTCGTGGGTGGCGAAGGCCGCGTCCACCACGTTGCCGACGAACAGATGCAGCATGCTCCGGCCGCCGCGGGCCCGCCCGAACAGCCGCTCCGCGTTCACCAACGCCCGCGCGTGCCCGTCCACATGGACCGGCAGGCCGGTGCGGGCGCCGAGCACCTCCCGCACCGGCACCTCGCGCCAGCCCAGCAGCGGATGCTCCACGACGGTCCCGGTGTCCCGGTCCACCCAGCCGCCGGCCGTGAAGCCGACACCAAGGGCCCGCAGGCGCGGGGAGCGGTCCAGCAGCGCGGCGAGCCCGTCGGCGGCCCGCGCCAGCACCGCGGACGGATCGGCACTGTCGACCGCGTCGGCTCCCTTGTGCCGGAGCTCCCGCCGGTCCACCACCCGCCCGCGCAGATCGAGCAGCGCCACCGTCGTATAGGGGACGGCCACATGGACCCCGCCCACGACGAACCGTGACTCGTCCAGGTCCAGGGGCACATGGGGACGGCCCACACCCTGGGACCGTCGGGGTGCCTCCGACTCGCGGATCAGGCCGAGTTCGCTGAAGCGGGCGCAGTAGTCGGTGACGGAGGCCGGGGACAGCCCGGTGAGCCGGGAGATGGTGCTGCGGGCCACCGGGCCGTGCTCCAGCACGGACCGCAGGACGACGCTGGCGCTGGTCCGGCGCCGGGAGGTGGGAGTCGGGCTGACAGGGGGTGCCTCGGTACGGGGCATGGAAGACCGTCCTCGGGAACGGGGGCCGACACGTCTCGGAGGGTGAGGCGCGCCGGAGCCCGCCTCACTCCGGACGGCGACAGACAGCCGTGCCCACGCGTCGCAGGTCGACGTGACGACGCGAGGAGAAGTACCGGGACTGGGCGACCATGCCTGAAGAGTAGGTCAGGAACGGCGAATCCCACCAGACCGCTAGGATTCATTTGGTGATTTCCCACAGCGGGACGCGGCACGCTCCCTGTATCCCGGACCACCTCACCTCAGTGACAGGCGTCACGCCGAACCCGGTGTAACCCACACTCTTTGTCCGGAGCCCACCAAGCCCCCGTTCAAGGCTTTGTCGAGCGTTGACGGTGATCGGCCCGAGGGCGCCGGGATAGCGTCACCGTGTCCCCTGTCGATCACACCCGCGGAGTCCCCATGAGCACCGCCCTCGCCCCCGCCCGCACCGGCCAGGTCCTCGCCGACCTGATCCCCGCCTCCCGCGTCCGGGACATCGCGCTCGTGGTGGGCGGTGCCGCCCTCACCGGCTTGGCCGCCCAGCTCTCCGTGCCCGTGCCGGGCTCCCCGGTGCCGGTGACCGGCCAGACCTTCGCCGCGCTGCTCGTCGGCACGACGCTCGGCGCCCGCCGCGGTGTCGCCTCCCTCGCCCTGTACGCGCTGGCCGGCCTCGCCGGACTCCCGTGGTTCGCCCAGGGCACCTCCGGGTTGTCCGTCTCCTTCGGCTACATCCTCGGCATGATCCTGGCCTCCGCCGCCGTCGGCGCCCTGGCCCGCCGCGGCGCCGACCGGAACGTGTGGCGGACGGCCGGCGCCATGCTGGTCGGCGAGGCGATCATCTACGCGATTGGCGTCCCGTACCTCGCCTACGCGGCCGACATGTCGCTGTCCGCCGCCATCGCGGCCGGTCTCACCCCGTTCCTCCTCGGCGACGCCCTCAAGGCAGCCCTGGCGATGGGCGTGCTCCCCACCGCCTGGAAGCTCCTCAAGCGCTGACACTCCTGCGCAGGAGGCTCGCCGGGTCGTACCGCGACTCCAACTCGGCGAGCCTCTTGCGCGTTCCGGCGTCGTACAGGCCCTCGGTCCGGTCTCCGGCCCCGAAGGCGAAGTTGACGGTACGGCCGAGGGTGCCGGGCGCGAGCAGCGCGAAGGCCGGGTCGAGCAGCTCGCGCGCCTGCCGCCGCCCGCCGCCGGTCAACAGCCGCACCAGAAAACGCCCTTCGCGGTACGGCACCGAGTTCGGCGCGGGCCGCGCCAGCGCCCCGCCCAGATGATTGATCTGTACGACGACCATGGCGCCGCAGTCGGGTCCGGTCCGCGCCAGCAGCTCACCGGCCAGCCGCACGTCGAGTTCGCTCAGCACCGCGCTGTCCCCGTAGTAACTGTGCGGGAAGTCCGGGTCGCTGTGGATGGTGCCGCTCTCGGCGTACGGCATCTCGCGCAACGTGTCCGCGAGCACCGGCCCGATCTCCCGCAACGGTGCCACCAGTTGCTCACCGTCGGCGCCGGTGTACGCGACCCGCACGGAGACGACGTACCGCCCGCGCAGGTGTGGCGGCAGCGCCGGGACGTCCGGATACGGTACGGCCGCGAAGGACGAGGTCAGCGTGGACGGCACGGTCCTGGTCCACTCCTCGTAGGCCCGCAGCACGGCCGCCGGACCGACCTCGCGGCCGTCGAAGGCGAGCGAACCGCCGTAGAGCCTCCGCACGGGGACGAGTCCGATCTCCAGCTCGGTGACGACCCCGAGGCGGTGTCCACCGCCGAGAAGGCCCCAGTACAGGTCGGACCCTTCTTTGACGTGCCGCAGCCGGCCATCCCCCGTGACGACGTCGAGGGACCGGACGTGGTCGGCGGCGTAGCCGAACTCCCTCGCCAGGATGCCGAGTCCGCCGCCCAGCGTGTACGACACGGCACCGACGCCCGGAGCGGAACCGTTGAGCGGCGCCAGCCCGTACGGCTCGGCCGCCTCGACCACCTGACCCCAGCGGACACCCGCCTGGACCCGGGCGGTACGGGCCTCGGGATCGATGCTCACCCGGTCCATGCGCCGGGTGCTGATGAGCGCGCCGCCCTCCACCGCGCCCGGCAGGCCGTGCCCGGTGGCCAGCACGGTCACCGGCAGCCGCGCGCCGGCCGCGTGGCGGACGGCGGCGACCACGTCCTCGGGGGTGCGGACCGGGAACACGAGGTCGGGTCGCAGGGCGAAGCCGGTCTGGAAACTGGGGACTTCGTCGTCGGTCGAGGTGTCCCTGCCGTTCATGCTGTTCATGCTGTTCATGTCGGACATGCTGGAGGCATAACCTGACAGTTCCCGTCAGGTTATGCCTCCACGTTCTCCGTTCCGGACCGGATCAGGCGGCGGTGTGCCGCGGCCGCCGCTGCGACCACCACAGCCCGGCCACGCCCGCCGCCATGAGGGACGCGCCCGCGGCCCCGAGCGGCAGCAGGTCCCGCCCGACACCGGTCTTCGGCAGCTCGCTCGGTGCGTCCCCGCCGGGTGCCACCGGCTTGTTGTCGGTGCCCAGCAGCAGCGGGGTGGCCGGGGCATTCGGCGACGGGTTCGTCGTACCGAACGGAACCGGGCCCTGCTGCCAGAACGTCTTCTTTCCGTCGCCGGTCTGCACCGGCAGACAGATCTTTCCGGTCTTCTTGAGATCGAACGTCGCGTCGACGGCGTACGACTTCGACTTACCGGCCGCGAGATTGTCGATGGGGCAGGAAAAACCGCTGTTCGAGCCCTCCGGCAGATCCTTTTCTTCAATCGGAGAGCAGCCTTGAACATTTTTGACCGTCATGCCGTCGAAACCGACGACCAAAAGCCTGATCTTTCCGCTGTCCTTGCTCCCGTCGTTCTTCACGCCGGCCGTGAGATCGGTCTTCTGCGAGCTGTTGTCGACGGAGATCGTCCCGGGCAGTGTCGTCGTCAGCTTCACGCCCGCCGGCGCCTCGTCAACAGCCTTTCCCCCCTTGCCGCTTGCGGGTCCCTCGTCCGCGCTCGCGGTGAAGGAACAGATCATCACCGTCGAGAAAGCCGCCGTGACCAGCGATCCGGCGATGGTCGTCATACGACGAGAACTCATGTTCGCCCCCCTTGGCTGCGCCTGAATTCGCAGTACTTGAAGAGGTACCACAAGATTTCTCCGCACTATGCTGGTACGGCGCGAAGTGTGACCATTGTGTTCCACTCGGGACATCGTTGAGGGGGTGCAGCGGATTGCCGGGGAATACGGGAGACACGGGAAACGCGAGGCGTGGCGGAGTTCCAGGGCTCCTGGTGACAGGACGCTATCGCCTGGTCGAAAGTATCGGCCAGGGGGGAATGGGACGGGTGTGGCGGGCCGCCGACGAAGTACTCGACCGGCAGGTCGCGGTCAAGGAGATGCGGATCGACGGCCTCGACGCGGAGGACACCCGCACCCGCCGTGAACGCACCCTGCGCGAGGCAAGGGCCACCGCCCGCATCGACCACCCCAACGTCGTACGGGTCTACGACGTCGTGGACGAGGGCGAACGCCTGTGGATCGTCATGGAGTTGGTCAAGGGCCGCTCCCTGGAACGGATGACGGTGGAGGACGGCCCGCTGGGCCCGAGCGAAACGGCGCTGCTCGGCCTGGGGCTGGTGCGGGCGCTCCGCCAGGTCCACGCACGCGGTGTCCTGCACCGGGACATCAAACCCGGGAACGTCCTGGTGGAGTCCGGCGACCGCACCGGCCGCCGGATCGTGCTGACCGACTTCGGCATCGCCGCGATGCAGGACGCCGAGGCGCTCACCATGGTCGGCATGCTCGTCGGTTCCCCCGACTACATGGCCCCCGAGCGGGTCTCGGGACGCCCGCAGGGACCGCCCTCGGACATCTGGTCCCTGGGAGCGACGCTCTGCGCGGCCCTGGGCGGCCGCTCCCCCTTCTCCCGCGACACCACCCTGGCCACGCTGCACGCCGTCCTCTACGAGGAGCCCGAACTCCCGGCTGCGGCGGGCCCGTTGGCCGACATCCTGACGGCCCTGCTGGAGAAGGACCCATCGATACGGCCGGGCCTGGACGAGGTGGAGTCGGCCCTGCACACGGTCGCGTTCCAGGCGCCTACGCCGACTTTGAAGGTCGGGCCGGCGAAGCCGGGTGAGGGGCGGGGCCCGGGGGGAGACGTCGACGAGGCCGACGAGCAGCGGCTGGGAGAAGGGCCCGGGGGCGGGCGGGGGCCGATGCTAGAGGAAGAGGGGAGCCGGGAACCTGGGGTGGAAGACCCGGGGCGGGTGGACTCAGCGCGGGTGCCGGTCGCAGAACAGGCGGACCCTGCGCAGGCGACAGGGGCCGGACGCGAGGACAGGGCGCAGACGTCGGAGGAGGTGCCGGTATCGGAGCAAGGGGGGACTTCGGCACCGTCGTGGGCCCAGCGGGAATTGAGAAACCCTTCCCCGGAACGGCCCAGCAGGGCACCCGGACCGGGTTCGTCAGAGACCCCGGCCTATCTGGGGACACGGCTCGTGCGGGCGGTGCGGGATCCGCGGGTGCCGGAGCCGGAGAGTGAGCCGGAGAGGAAGCAGGAGCAGGAGCCTGAGGCGGCCGCAGCTGCGCCCGCTGTCGTGGAGCCGTCGGATGCGGTGCCGGTCGGGCATACGTCCTCGGGTACGCCGTCGGACGGGGCTCAGTCCGTTGCCGAGGGCGCCGGGGCGGTCGTAGGCGGGTTGGTGGGTGGGGCCGGCGTTGTGGAGCCGTCCGATGCGGTGCCGGTCGGGCATACGTCCTCGGGTACGCCGTCGGACGGGGCTCAGTCCGTTGCCGAGGGCGCCGGGGCGGTCGTAGGCGGGTCGGTGGGGGAGTCCGGCGGTGTGGAGCCGTCCGATGCCGTGCCGCCAGGGCATGCCTCCTCGGGCGTGGCCGGTGACGAAGCCTCGGGCGTGCCGCCCGGCGGGTCCCCGGCGGTAGCCGAGGGCGTGGCCGCACAGCCCGTTCCCCCTACCCCTGCCGAGCCGTTCTCGACCGACCGCGTCGCCAGTGCCTCCACCGAGGCCGCCTCCGAGGAGCGTTCGGAGGCCGGGTCGGAGACACCGTCGGGGAGTTCCGTGGGAGCCGCGCTCCGGGCGGGTGCCACCACGACCAGCACCCCCCTCGCCAGCGCTCCCACGCTGGACTCCCTGTCGGCGGGCGCGCCCACGGAGCACTTCCCGATGCCGGAGGCACCGACACGGGACACCCCCGGGCGCGCGGCCTCCGCCCCCACCCGTGTCGGCCCGGTACCTCCGGCCCAGCGCCGCTCCGGCGCCGGAGTCTCCCTGGTCCGCGGCAAGCAGGCCGTACCTGACCAACACCCCGGACCCGAGCCCGATCCCGGCCCTGGGCCGGGATCGGGAGCCAAGGACACCACGGCGGGCACCGGTCCCGACCCAGCCCCAGGACTGGTTCTCGGCCCCCACCCCCACCGCATGCCGCCCGGCGAACTCCCCGGCCCCGCCCGCCCCGCCGCCACCCCTCACCGCGGCCGGCGCCGGACGGCTCTGGTCGCCGTCGGGAGCGTGGTGGCCACTGGTGCCGTCGTGGTCGCGATCATCCTGGCCACCACGTCCGGCTCACCCGGCGCCGACAAGGCGGGGGGTTCCCCGTCCGCCTCCGCCTCCGTCTCCGCATCGGAACCCGGCGCTTCCACCCCCGTCGGCACCCCAGCCTCGACCGTCGAGGGCACCTCCCGCCCCCGCTCCCTCCCGCCCGGCGCACACGAGGAGGCCGGGGGGTTCGCGTGGGCCACTCCCACCGGCTGGCGGCGGGACGTGAAGACGGGGGCCGAGGTCCACTACACCTCGCCGGACGGACAGCAGGAGCTCGCGGCCAAGTCCTCGCTCGCCCGGGGCGACTTGATGGAGACCTGGAGGACCTCCGAGCAGAACGCCCACCAGGGCCAGGACTACCGCAAGATCCGCCTGGAGGAGACGACGTTCCGCGATCACCCCGCGGTCGTCTGGGAGTACACCTTCACCCTCAACGGCGTCCCCTGGCACGCCCAACTGCTGGGCTTCAACGTGGTCGACAAGTCGTACCAGATCAACACCTGGTATCAGCCGGAGATCGAGACGCAGGCCCTCCACACGTACGAGAAGGTGAAGGAAAGCTTCACCATCCTGTGAACGCGCAGGAAGAAAACAGGAAGAACGCACACGAGAAGGGCCCCGCGGCACACGCCACAGGGCCCCGCTCACACACCTGTTCAGCGGACGGAGACCTTGTCCGTCACGTCATCCGCAGGAGCGGCACCCGCCCGCCCGCGTCCGACCTTCTCCTTCACCACGGCGATGACCAGCACCACCGCCGCGACGAGCAGCGACAACAGCACGGTCTCCCGCCCGTCGTGCTCCGTGTCGGTCAGCATGTAGCCGAGGACGAACACGATCAACGCGGCCGTCGCCCAGGTCAGATACGGGTACAGCCACATCTTCACGACCAGCTTCTCCGGCGCCTCCGCCTGGATGATCTTCCGCATCCGCAGCTGCGAGAAGCAGATGACCAGCCACACGAACAGGGCCACCGCGCCGGAGGAGTTGACGAGGAAGAGGAAGATCTTGTCGGGGGAGAGGTAGTTGAAGAACACGGCGACGAAGCCGAACACCACCGACGCGAGGATCGCGGCCATCGGCACGCCCCGGCCGTTGACCCGCGCGAACGCCTTGGGCGCGTCTCCCCGTTCGCCGAGCGAGAAGGCCATCCGGGAGGCCGTGTAGAGGCCGGAGTTGAGGCAGGACAGCACCGAGGTCAGCACGATGAAGTTCATGATCTGACCGGCGTGCGCGATCCCGAGGGAGTCGAGCGCGGCGACGTAGGAGCCGTCGTCCTGGATGGACTTGGAGTCCCACGGCAGCAGCGTGACCACGACGAAGATCGAGCCGAGGTAGAAGACCGCGATACGCCAGATGATGCTGTTGGTCGACTTGGTCACGGCCCGCTGCGGGTCCTCCGACTCACCGGCCGCGAGCGTCGCGATCTCGCTGCCCATGAAGGAGAAGACGACCAGCAGGACACCGGTGAGGATGGCGCCGGCCCCGTGGGGCAGGAAACCGCCGTGGTCGGTGAGGTTGGAGAGCCCCGCCTGGTCGGCGTCGACGCCCGGCAGGACGCCGAACACGGCGAGCAGGCCGATGATGATGAACGCCCCGATCGCCACGACCTTGATCCCGGCGAACCAGAACTCGAACTCGCCGTAGGACCCCACGGAGATGAGGTTGGTGGCGGTCAGCACCACCATCACGATCAGCGCCCACCCCCACTGCGGTACGGCGGGTATCCACCCTTCGAGGATCTTGGCGCCGGCGGTCGCCTCGACGGCGAGCACGACGACCCAGAAGAACCAGTACAGCCAGCCGATGGAGAAACCGGCCCAGCGCCCGAGGGCCCGGTCGGCGTGCGCAGAGAAGGAGCCGGAGTTCGGATTCGCGGCGGACATCTCACCGAGCATCCGCATCACGAGGACGACCAGTGTGCCGACGAGGGCGTACGACAGCAGGATGCCGGGTCCGGCGGTGGCGATACCGGAACTGGAGCCCACGAAGAGGCCCGCTCCGATGACACCGCCGATGGCGATCATCGAGAGGTGACGGTTCTTGAGTCCGGCCTGGAGACCAGTCATACGGGGAATTCCTTCGTGCCGGGTGTGGGGCTCCCGTACGAGCGGTGTACGGGTCGGTCCAGTGAATCGGAGGCAAAGAAATTCGTGAACCTTTGAATCCAGATCGTTACTTGAGGTTTGCTTGAGGTTCCAATGTCTGGTTCACGGTTTTCCTGGCCGACACCCGAGGCTGCTGCCCTGAAACGGCCGTGTCACACTCGTCCTATGCGCGTGTATCTCGGCTCCGACCATGCGGGCTTCGAACTCAAGAACCACCTCGTCGACTGGCTCAAGGCGGCCGGCCACGAGGTGGTCGACTGCGGCCCCCACATCTACGACGCCCAGGACGACTACCCGCCGTTCTGCCTCCGCGCCGCCGAGCGCACCGCCGCCGACGCCGACTCCCTCGGCGTCGTGATCGGCGGCTCCGGCAACGGCGAGCAGATCGCGGCGAACAAGGTCAAGGGCGTCCGGGCGGCCCTCGCCTGGAGCGAGGAGACCGCGTCGCTGGGCCGCCAGCACAACAACGCCAACGTCGTCGCGGTGGGCGCCCGCATGCACGCCACCGAGGAGGCGACGAAGTTCGTCGAGACCTTCCTCGCCACCCCGTTCTCCGGCGACGAGCGCCACCAGCGCCGCATCGACATGCTGTCGGCGTACGAGACGACGGGCGACCTGCCGGCCATCCCGGCGCACCACCCGCAGCAGTAGCCTCCGGCGTTGGGGCGGCGGGGGCCGGTCGTCGGTCGGGTGCGGGTGAGTGGGGGCTGGCCGCGCAGTTCCCCGCGCCCCTGACCGGGTCGCTTGCGCGAAATCCAGGCCCCTCCGGCGTTCCGTGAATCCAGCCTCTCCGGCGTTTGAGGAGCGGGGGTGCAGGGGGGGCGGAGCCCCCTGGGGCGGGGGTCGAAGGGGGCAGCGCCCCCTGGTGACGGGACGGGTAGGGGCGGCGGGGGCGAAAAAGGCCGGCAGCCACCCCCACCGGCAGACGACTAAGGAGCCACCGTGCCTGAAGGGCACACCATCCACCGCCTGGCCCAGGACTACGGCGCCGCGTTCCAGGGGACGGAACCCCGCGTCACCAGCCCCCAGGGCAAGTTCTCGGACGCCGCCGAACTCCTCACCGGCTCGGAACTCACCCACACCGAGGCCCACGGCAAGCACCTCTTCCTCGGCTTCCGTGACACCGACTGGGTCCACATCCACCTCGGCCTCTTCGGCAAGGTCACCTTCGGCTCGGCCCCCGCACCCCCGCCCACCGACACGGTCCGCCTCCGCCTCGCGAACGAAACGGCGTACGTCGACCTCCGCGGCCCCACGACCTGCGCCCTGATCACCCCCACCGAGAAGCTGTCGATACACGACCGCCTCGGCCCGGACCCCCTCCGCTCAGGCACCGACGCCGACCCGCGAGCCGCGTACCGGCGAATCTCCCGCAGCCGTACGACGATCGCCGCCCTGCTGATGGACCAGAAGGTCATCGCGGGCGTGGGAAACGTCTACCGCGCGGAGGTCCTCTTCCGGCACCGCATCGACCCGTACCGCGCGGGCAAGGACATCACCCCCGCCGAGTGGGACGCGATCTGGACCGACCTCGTCGAGCTCATGCGCGAGGGCGTGCGGAACAACCGCATCGACACCGTCCGCCCGGAGCACACCCCGGAGGCGATGGGCCGCCCGCCCCGCGTCGACGACCACGGCGGCGAGGTCTACGTGTACCGCAGGGCGAACCAGCCCTGTCACATCTGTGGCGGCGAGATCCGCACCGCCGATCTCGCCGCCCGCAACCTCTTCTGGTGCCCGGCCTGCCAGAAACCCTGACGACCGGACCCTAGAAGCCGTGCGGCAGCCACGGCGCCACCGCCGACCCGAACCCCACCGCCGCCTCGGCCAGCGCCCCCTGCCGCACCTCCCGCACCAGCCCGGCCCCCGCCAGCGAGGCGAGGCTCACGCCGCCGAGATAGGCCGCCCCCAACTCCCGTACGGACAGGGCGAGGTCGGCCGCCTCCGTCGTACGCTCGCAGGACGCGCCCTTGGCGTCCCCGCTGAGCCGCCAACGCCCGGTGTTCCAGGGGCAGAAGGAGTCCTCGACCTCCAACACCACGTCCACCGGCGTCTGATAGGTCCGCGCCTCGAGTGCGGCCCCGACGTCGACCAGCCGCACGTGCAGCGAGTCCCGCACCAGCAGCGAGCAGCGCCGGACGTCGGAGACGAGGTACTGCCAGGCCTCGTCGACCGGCCGCCGCCGGGCGTCGATCCGCGAGGTGAGGTCGAGGCCGAAGAGGAACCGCCACAGGGCGCCGTGCGAGGCCGGGTCCAGCGCCTCCAGGTCGGAGAGCACCACCGTGCCCCTGGGCCCGGCCGGCTCCCAGTCCGCCTTGACCCGGTACCGCGCGAACCCCACGACCTCCCCGTCCCGCTCCGCGACCACGCACTGCAGCGGTGAGGCACCGTCCCGCTCGCTCTCCGGGTCGAGCAGCCACAGCCGCTCCCAGCCCGGAATCCGGGCGACCATCCCGGGCCGCCGGGACACGAGCCGGGCGTAGACCGCCTCGCACGCGTCGAGCACGTCGGCGGGCGCGGCGTACCGCAGGTGTACGTCGTCGGTGCCGGGCGGCAGGGACAGCCGTACCCGGGTCGTGTCGATGTCGGCGTTGAGGTGGTAGGTGCCGACGCCGTACCCGAACCGGCCGTAGATCACCGGCTCGGAGGCGGTGAGCACGGCCAGCGGTTCGCCCCAGGAGCGCACGTCGTCCAGCTGGCGGCGCATCATCGAGGTCAGCACCCCGCGCCGGCGGTGCGTGCCGGCCACGCTGACCATGGTCACGCCGGCGGCGGGCACGGCGGCCCCGCCCGGCACGGTCATCCGGAAGCCGAACGCCCCCGCCGTACCCACACACCGCTCGCCGTCCCACACGCCGACGGAGCGGTCGTACTCGGTGAGCTGACGAAACAGCTCCAGTTCCTCGGCCGACTCCGGAACCCCGCCGAAGGCGCGGATCAGGTTGCCGTACCACTCGTCCCAGTCGTCCTGCCGAAGCACCCGCAAGTCAGTCCCCATGAACCATGCCTACCAGCGCATTGCGGGACGAGCGAGGGAATTTCACCGGCACTCGTGGTGAGCGGGGGCGTGTACGGCCCTTGAACAGCTGTGAAGTTGAACCTCGCACGGGGGACAAGTCGTACCTCCTGTGCCAAGCAGGGGGTTCGACGGATAAGGTCCCGAACTAATGGCAGCAGGACGAGAGCGGCGCGCGGAAGCCGAGACGTTCACGGCCCGGTTGAGGATGCAGTGGCACCGGGTCCGCGTCGGCCTGCGCAGAAGCGCCGTGGACTACTTCCGCGGCGACGGCTCGGACTGGGTCGCGCTGGCCGGCCTGCTCCTGACCGTCCCGGTGATCGCGGCCGTCACCCTGATGAACTCGGTGTGGTGCTCACCGGCCGCGCTGGTCCTCCCGATCGTCGCCGGCGGTCTGCTGCTGCGCCCGGCGAGCCTGCTCGGCCTGTACGCGGCGGCGGCGACCGCGCTGATCGTGGAGTCGGTGCGGCTGGGGCCGTACACCGAGGGACCGTCCCGGGTCACCCCGGGCGTGGTCCTGGTTGTGGCGGCCTGCGGTTTCTTCGGCCTGCTGATCGCCCAGTTCCGCAGCCGGGTCGGGGTGCCCTGGCGGCGCGGCGGCACCATGCTGTTCGACCTGCGCGAACGCATCCGTGTACAGAGCAAGCTGCCGCACCTGCCCCAGGGCTGGCACCGGGAGATGGCGCTGCGACCCGCGGGCGGGCAGTCCTTCTCCGGCGACTTCGTGGTCGCGGCCCGCACGAACGGTGGCCGTACGCTGGAGGCCGTCCTGACCGACGTCTCCGGCAAGGGCATGGACGCGGGGTCGCGGGCGCTGCTGCTGTCGGGGGCGTTCGGCGGCCTGCTGGGCTCACTGCCCCCGCACGCCTTCCTGCCCGCCGCGAACGGCTATCTGCTGCGCCAGGACTGGGACGAGGGCTTCGCGACCTCGATCCACCTGGTCCTGGACCTCGACTCCGGCGACTACGAGCTCTACTCGGCCGGCCACCCGCCGGGGCTCCAGCTCAGCGCCGGCAGCGGCCGCTGGGAGGAGAAGGCCGCGGAGGGTCCTCTCCTCGGCGTCTACGACGGCGCCCAGTTCGACCCGGTCAAGGGATCACTCCGCCCCGGCGACGTCCTGATGCTCTTCACCGACGGTCTGGTGGAGACGTCCGACCGGGACATAGTCGAGGGCATCGACAGGCTGACGGGGGAGGCCGACCGGTATGTGGCCGGCGGCTTCCACGGCGCCGCCTGGCACCTGATCGAAGCGGTCGCCAAGGACGTCAACGACGACCGGGCGCTGCTGCTGATCTGCCGGGAGGGCCCGACGGCTCAGTCGATGCCGCGCTAGCCGTTCGCCCGCGACCAGGTGGGGACAGCCCGCCCGTCCCGTCCGCCCTGACCGGCCTCGCCCGCTCGTCCGCCCCGGCTGGGTCGTCCGTCCCGTGCGCTCAGTCCGCCCTGGCTGGCCCCATTCGTCGGCTGTCTCGGCTGGGTCGGCTGGGTCGTCTATGCCCCCAGTCGGCCCTGGTTGGCCTCGTCCGCTCGGCCGCCCCGGCTGGGACGTCTGCCCCGTGCACCTCGGCTGCGTCGTCTACCCCGTGCGCCCCGGCTGCCTCTGCGCTCGGCCCGCACCGACTGGCCTCGTCCGCTCGGGTGCCCAGGCTGGGACGTCTGGCCCGTGCGCCCCGGCTGGCCTCGTCCGCTCGGCCGCCCCGGCTAGGTCGTCTGCCCAAGTCCGCCCCGCTGCCTCGCCGCCTCGGCCCTCCGCCTCATCGGCTCCATCTCCGTCAGGTGCTGCGCATGACCGCTGGGCGGCCCACCTGGGCGCCTCGCCGGAACAGTCCCCGGTGGGGGAGGGACAGCACGTACCGCCGCTCGTCCGCCGTTCCACGGGGTCTTCGCGGGCACGGTCGTCGTGCTCGGCCTCACCGCGGCCTACCTCCCGGCCCGGGCGGCGCGGCGGCGCGACACACTGGGGGAATGACCGACGAGTTGACCCTGGCCGAGGTCGAGGCCCTCGCCCGCGCCGCACACGAGGGCCAGACCGACAAGGCCGGGCGGCCCTACGCCGAACACCTGCGCGCCGTCGCCGAGGGAGTGCGCGCGCGGGGCGGCGACGACGAGCAGATCGCGGCGGCCTGGCTGCACGACTCCGTCGAGGACGACGCGCTCTCCGCGCAGTGGCTCGACGAGGCCGCGCTGAGCCGCCGTACCAAGGACATCGTGCGCGCCGTCACCAAGCGGGCCGGAGAGCCGCCCGAGGCGTACGCCGGGCGCATCCTGGCGACCCCGGGCGCCCTGCTGGTGAAACAGGCCGACCTGGCGCACAACGCGGACCCGGAACGCCTGGCGGTCCTCGACGAGGCGACCCGGAAACGACTGACCGAGAAGTACGCGGGAATGCGCGCGCTTCTCGGTCTGCCGACGTCCGGCTAGGCGCTGACCTTCTCCCGGGCAGCCGCCGTCTTCTGCTCGCGCCCGCGCGCGACCTCGGCGGCCTCCCGCCTGAACGCCCAGTCCATGTCGGGCTCCATGACGCACCGGAAGACGCGGCGCACCGGCGCGGTGCACAGCAGGGTGACGGCGAGCGCGGCGACGACGCTCACGAAGATCTCGCCGAGCGGCCGGTGGAGCCAGGCGTGGTCGAACCAGCCCGCGAAACCGGCACCCTTGATCAGGAAGCCGTGCAGCAGATAGCCGTACAGCGTGCCCGCGCCGAGCGTGGTGAACCACATGCGCCGGCCCGGCACCCAGGCGAAGAAGCAGGCCGTCAGCAGCAGCGAGCTGCCGAACATGGCCAGCACCATGAGGGTCCGGTCCACCAGGGCGCGCCCATCTCCTGGACGGCGTTGCGGTGGTAGAACCACTCGGTGTTCATGCGCGGCACCGCCCACCAGCCGACGGCGAGGGCGGCGGCGAACACGGGCACCGCCGCGATCCGCATGGAGCGCCGGCGCACCATCCGGAAGTGCTCGGGCTTCATGACCAGGCCGAGCACGAAGTACGGCAGGAACTGCAACACCCGCTGCAGGTCCAGGTCGTCGCCGATGTCCGGGGTCACGGACGCCAGCATCGCGATGCCGAGCGCGAGCGGCAGCGGCCACCGCACCAGGTTCCAGATCGGCGTGGTCAGCCGCCAGATGAACAGCGCCACCAGGAACCAGGTCAGGAACCACGGGTCCAGGAGGCTGATCTCCATGCCCGGGTCGTGGTCGGCGTAGCGGTTGAAGAGGGAGTACGCCGTCTCGAACACGATGTACGGCACGGCGACGCCGGTGACGAGCCGCTTCAGCCGGTCCGGGCGCATGTCGAAACTGCGGGAGAAGAAACCGGAGATGACGATGAACGCCGGCATGTGGAACGAGTACACCACCGTGTACACGCCCTCCAGGATCCGGCTGTCGCCCTTGAGCGGCTCCCAGGAGTGCGCGACCGCGACCAGGACGATCGCCAGGTACTTGGCGTTGTCGAAGAAGGCGTCACGCTGCTTGTGAGACGGCGGGTCCTGCGGCGGGCGCGGACGGGGGACTGCGTCGGCGGCGGCTGGAAACATCTGAGGCACCCTAGCCGCGGCTGTGTGTTTCGGTAAAACCGGCCGTCTCGTTGCTGGTTGTTCACTTCTGAGACGTCTTCAACTGGCCTGTATTGTCAGGATTAATCCCTCTGAAATGCCGCATAACTATGCTCGTTGCGCATCTGTGTCGATGCTTCGGATTCCCTGCGGACGGAATGTGCGGACACGGTGGCCGCCGACCGAAAGGAACCGGCCAGGGGGTGCGGCGCGTGTATCGGCATGGCCAAACGTTGCCTCACCGGCCGCATATGCGGGCCGCGTTGGTGGCACGATGGTTCTGGCGGGGGTCGCGGGGTCGCGTCCCCGGGCCGGGAGAGCGGGACCGACCGAGGGTGTGATCAGTTGTGGCCATTTCGCTGTCAGTGGTGCTGCTGTTGGGGATCATCCTGGTGGTGTTGATTCGGGGCGGCTCCATCAAGGCCGGCCCCGCCATAGTCGCGGTGCTCTTCGGCTTCTTCCTCGCCTCCACCGGCATGGCCGACGACATCCAACGCTTCCTGGACTCGATAGCGGAGACCATCAACTCGATCCAGTTCTAGCCCCGGCACCCGGGACGCCCACACCAAAGGCCTCCGGCCCGATCCCCTGAGGGACCGGGCCGGAGGCCTTCATGGAGCGGGCGACGGGAATCGAACCCGCGTAGCTAGTTTGGAAGACTAGGGCTCTACCATTGAGCTACGCCCGCACAGCACGCGCCGCGGTCCGACGACCGACGGCACGAAAGCATCGTACCGGGTCGTCACCCCTCGCCGCACACCCCTTCCGCCCCGCGCCTCCGACGGCACGGCGCGGACCCGGCGCCGGGCGCGGGCTCTCATGACCGACACCCGCCCCTCTCGGCGACCGGCTGCCCTGAGAACACGGACTGCGCGCCCCTTCCGCGTGTCCTGCCCGAGCGGTCGGCGACGACGCGCCGGTCACGAGGTGGGTTGTCGCGCCTGCCCGCCCGACCGCCGCAGGGCGGGCGTCCCCGTCCGAACTCTTTTTCGATGGGGGACCGGCAACGACTGCCGTGAGAGGGTGAGAGGGCCACGAGAGGGCCACAAGAGGGGGGACGGTCCCGCTGCTCCGGACTCCACACGGGGCGTACGGGCCCGGTTCTGCCCGCGGCTCGCGAAATGCGGCAACCCCGCAGCCTGCGGGCATGTACCCTACGTGTCGCACCAGACGGGGTGTGGCGCAGCTTGGTAGCGCGTCCGCTTTGGGAGCGGAAGGCCGTGGGTTCAAATCCCGCCACCCCGACCACCAGCACGATCAGCTCGCGTGACCGCTCGCGTGACCGGGTCCGTGATCGCCTTTGGGGGCGTGTCGCCGCTGCCGTTACTATGCAAGCTGCACGCCCGTGTGCCTCTCCTTCCCAGAAGATCCTCCGGGCGGCGATCCGCCGGAGCCGCTCTGGCCCCGGCAGAATCCGAGAAGTCAGCCACAAGGAGACCGAACCGTGAAGAGCGCCGTGGAGACCCTGAACCCGACTCGGGTTCGGCTCAGCATCGAGGTGCCCTTCGAGGAGCTCAAGGACAGCCTCGACGCGGCGTACAAGAAGATCAACCAGCAGGTCACGGTGAAGGGCTTCCGGAAGGGCAAGATCCCGGCCCGCGTCATCGACCAGCGGTTCGGCCGCGGTGCGGTGCTGGAGGAGGCCGTCAACGACGCGCTTCCGAAGTTCTACACCGAAGCGGTCAACGAGGCCGAGATCGACGTCCTGGGCCAGCCCGAGGTCGACATCACCGAGCTGAAGGACGGCGAGACGCTGAACTTCACCGCCGAGGTCGACGTCCGCCCGGCCATCGAGATCCCGGACTACTCCGGCATCGAGGTCGAGGTCGACGCGGTCGAGGTCACCGACGAGGACATCGCCGAGTCGGTCGAGCAGCTCCGTGAGCGCTTCGCCTCGACGTCCCCCGTCGAGCGTGCCGCCGAGGACGGCGACGTCGTGACCATCGACCTGGAGGCCAAGGTCGACGGCGAGGTGCTGGAGGACGGCGTCGCCAGCGGCGTCTCCTACACCATCGGCTCCGGTGAGCTGCTGGACGGCATCGACGACGCCGTGAAGGGCCTGGAGGCCGGTGGCGAGGCCACCTTCGCCTCCGAGCTCAAGGGCGGCTCCGCGGCTGGCAAGGAGGCCGAGGTCACCGTCAAGGTCACCCAGGTCGCCGCCCGCGAACTGCCCGAGCTGGACGACGAGTTCGCGCAGCTCGCCTCCGAGTTCGACACCCTCGAGGAGCTGAGGGCCGACAGCCGCAAGCGCCTCGAGAACATGAAGCAGTACGACCAGGCCACCCAGGCCCAGGAGCGCGTCCTGGAGAAGCTCCTGGAGCTCGTCGAGGTGCCCGTCCCCGAGAAGCTCCTCGAGGACGAGATCAACACCCGCAAGCACAACCTGGAGCATCACCAGCTCGGTCAGATGGGCCTCGACCTCGAGAAGTACCTCGAGATCCAGGGCAAGACGGCCGAGGAGTTCGACGCCGAGACCAAGGAAGCCGCGGTCAAGGGCATCAAGACCCAGTTCGTGCTGGACGAGCTCGTCAAGCGCGAGAAGCTGAACGTCAACCAGGAGGAGCTCACCGAGCACCTCATGCGCCGCGCCGCCTCCTCCGGCATGTCCCCCGACCAGTTCGCCCAGGCGGTCGTCGAGGGCGGTCAGGTCCCGCTCCTCGTCGGCGAGGTCGCCCGCGGCAAGGCCCTGGCCGTCGTGGTCGAGGCCGCCACGGTCAAGGACACCAACGGCGAGGTCGTCGACCTGGACGACGACGAGGACGAGACGGCCGAGACCGTCGAGGCCGCCTCCGAGGAGACTCCGGCCGAGGCCGAGGAGACCCCGGCCGAGGCCGAGGAGAAGACCGAGGGCTGAGCCCACGGCACCTCGAACGTCGTAGGAAGGGCCCCGGAGACACGTCTCCGGGGCCCTTCCGGCATGTGTGCGCAGGACCCGGCCGGGGGCCCGGGGAACCGCGCGGCGCGCCACGGATCGGCCGCCCCCGGTGGTGAACCGGCGATACCACGGGCTACGCCCCCGGCGAACACCCCCCTTACCGGGATTCCCCGAGGGGACCAGCGCGTTAGGGTCCATGAGTACCAGGGCAGGGAAGTCCCTCAGACCGCCCAGCCCCCGGACGGGAACACGTGAGACGGCCCGGCGCCGTCGTAAGACGAGCAGGTGGATACGTGACGAATCTGATGCCCTACGCCGCCGGCGAGCCTTCCATCGGTGGTGGCCTCGGTGACCAGGTCTACAACCGGCTGCTCAACGAGCGGATCATCTTCCTCGGCCAGCCGGTCGACGACGACATCGCGAACAAGATCACCGCACAGTTGCTGCTTCTCGCTGCCGCGGACCCCGACAAGGACATCAACCTCTACATCAACAGCCCCGGCGGCTCGATCACGGCCGGCATGGCGATCTACGACACCATGCAGTTCATCAAGAACGACGTGATGACGATCGCGATGGGCCTCGCCGCCTCGATGGGCCAGTTCCTGCTCAGCGCGGGCACCCCGGGCAAGCGTTTCGCCCTCCCGAACGCCGAGATCCTGATCCACCAGCCCTCCGCCGGCCTGGCCGGTTCGGCCTCGGACATCAAGATCCACGCCGAGCGGCTGCTGCACACCAAGAAGCGCATGGCCGAGCTCACGGCCCAGCACACGGGTCAGACCGTCGAGCAGGTCACCCGTGACTCGGACCGCGACCGCTGGTTCGACCCCGAGGAGGCCAAGCAGTACGGCCTCATCGACGACGTCATCGCCACGGCTGCCGGTATCCCGGGCGGCGGCGGCACCGGGGCCTGAGCCCCATGCGGGGCCACAGCACCCCCGTACAGCCCCTCAGCCGACCGCCTAAGCCCCTAGGAGACAGACAGTGAACGACTTCCCCGGCAGCGGCCTCTACGCCCGCACCGAGGCCGAGTACACCGGCCCCCGCGCCGAGTCCCGCTATGTGATTCCGCGCTTCGTCGAGCGCACCTCGCAGGGCATCCGCGAGTACGACCCGTACGCGAAGCTCTTCGAGGAGCGCGTGATCTTCCTCGGCGTGCAGATCGACGACGCCTCCGCCAACGACGTCATGGCGCAGCTGCTGTGCCTGGAGTCGATGGACCCCGACCGGGACATCTCGGTCTACATCAACAGCCCCGGCGGCTCCTTCACGGCGCTTACTGCGATCTACGACACCATGCAGTTCGTGAAGCCGGACATCCAGACGGTCTGCATGGGTCAGGCGGCCTCCGCCGCGGCGATCCTGCTGGCCGCCGGTACGCCCGGCAAGCGCATGGCGCTGCCCAACGCGCGCGTGCTGATCCACCAGCCCTACAGCGAGACCGGCCGCGGCCAGGTCTCCGACCTCGAGATCGCCGCCAACGAGATCCTCCGGATGCGCGCGCAGCTGGAAGACCTGCTGGCCAAGCACTCCACCACGCCGATCGAGAAGATCCGCGAGGACATCGAGCGCGACAAGATCCTCACGGCCGACGACGCCCTGGCGTACGGCCTGATCGACCAGATCATCTCCACCCGGAAGATGAACAACGCCGCCGTCCGCTGACGCGGACCCGTAGGATATGCCGCCCCTTGGCACAGTGCACGTCAAAGTGAACCCTGCCAAGGGGGGCCCGAACGGGGGGCCCGGCAAGGTACCGTCGGACATAAGGCAGCACCAGGAGCCGCTGGACCTAGGCGTCTCCCAGGCGAAGGGGAAGCACACCGTGGCACGCATCGGTGACGGCGGCGATCTGCTCAAGTGCTCGTTCTGCGGCAAGAGCCAGAAGCAGGTCAAGAAGCTCATCGCAGGGCCTGGTGTGTACATCTGCGACGAGTGCATCGATCTCTGCAACGAGATCATCGAGGAGGAACTCGCCGAGACGAGCGAGGTGCGCTGGGAGGAACTCCCCAAGCCCCGCGAGATCTACGAGTTCCTGGAGGGCTATGTGGTGGGCCAGGAGGCGGCCAAGAAAGCCCTCTCCGTGGCGGTGTACAACCACTACAAGCGCGTCCAGGCCGGCGAGAACGGCGGCGGCAACGGCCGTGACGACGCGATCGAGTTGGCGAAGTCCAACATCCTCCTGCTGGGCCCCACGGGCTCCGGCAAGACGCTCCTCGCGCAGACTCTGGCCCGGATGCTGAACGTCCCGTTCGCGATCGCCGACGCGACCGCGCTCACCGAGGCGGGCTACGTCGGCGAGGACGTCGAGAACATCCTGCTGAAGCTGATCCAGGCGGCCGACTACGACGTCAAGAAGGCCGAGACCGGGATCATCTACATCGACGAGATCGACAAGGTCGCGCGCAAGAGTGAAAACCCGTCGATCACGCGGGACGTGAGCGGCGAGGGCGTGCAGCAGGCGCTCCTGAAGATCCTCGAGGGCACCACGGCCTCGGTGCCGCCGCAGGGCGGACGCAAGCACCCGCACCAGGAGTTCATCCAGATCGACACGACGAACGTCCTGTTCATCGTGGGCGGTGCCTTCGCGGGCCTGGAGAAGCTCATCGAGTCCCGGGCAGGCGCCAAGGGCATCGGCTTTGGCGCGACGATCCGCTCCAAGCGCGAGCTGGAGGCCAAGGACCAGTTCGAGGACGTCATGCCCGAGGACCTGGTGAAGTTCGGCATGATCCCCGAGTTCATCGGCCGCCTCCCCGTCATCACGAGCGTGCACAACCTCGACCGGGAAGCCCTCCTCCAGATCCTCGTCGAGCCGCGCAACGCGCTGGTGAAGCAGTACCAGCGCCTCTTCGAACTCGACGGCGTGGAGCTGGACTTCGAGCGCGAGGCCCTGGAGGCCATCGCCGACCAGGCCATCCTCCGCCAGACCGGCGCGCGCGGCCTGCGCGCCATCATGGAGGAAGTCCTGCAGGGCGTCATGTACGAGATCCCGTCCCGCAAGGACGTGGCCCGCGTCGTCATCACGGCGGACGTCGTCCACTCCAACGTCAACCCGACACTGATCCCGCGGGACGCGCGCGGGCGGGGTTCGGGCGAGCAGAAGACGGCTTAGTCCGCGAGGACATGCGAAGGGGCCCCGGTCAACCGACCGGGGCCCCTTCGTGGTTGAGGCGGGGGGAGTCCGTCAGGACTTGACGCGCACGTCGTTGCGGACCTTGGCGGTCAGCTCGGCCGCCTCCGTCATCGTGGTGCTCTTGCCCTCGGTCAGGGCGGCCATGTCGTACGCGAAGACGTAGGTCACCGTGCTGTGGTCACCCCAGATGCACACCGGCATCGACAGGGTCTGGCCGGACTCGGTGGTCTTGATCTCCTGGCACTTCATGACGCCGTTCTCGAAGCCCGCGGGGGTGAACTCCTGGGGGCTGCCCACGAAAGTGCCCGAGCCGGAGTCCTTCGAGGAGCCTTTCTTGGCCTGGGCGAACATCGAGTCGACGACCTTCTCCGGGTCGTCGATCGTGCCGTACACGCCCGCGAACATCAGGGACTTGACGCTGAGCCCCGTGCCCGAGGAGTAGGTCGCGCTGACGTCCTTGGCGTCCTTGACGCCCCATGACTCGGCGTCCTTGACGTCGCTCTCGCTCAGCGCACCGAGCCCGCCGTCGCTGCCCTTCTTGTAGTCCCCGCCGAGGATCGTCGCCGGTGCCGTCAGCTTGTGCGCCCCGTCGTCGGTGACGTCGGAGCCGCCGCTGCCGCCCCCGTTGCCGAGGACCAGATACGTCCCGACCCCGATCGCGGCCACGACCGCCACCGCGCCGACGATGATGCCGATCGTCTTGCCCTTGCCGCCGCCCGGCGGAGGGGGTTGCGGGACGCCGTAGGGGGCCTGGCCGTACGGCGGCTGCTGGCCGTACGGGGCCTGCTGGCCGTAGGGAGCCTGCGGCTGGCCGTACGGCGGGGTCTGCGGAGGGACGCCGCCCTGCTGCGGATAGCCGTAACCGGGCTGCTGGGGCGGCGGAGCCTGCTGGGGGTAGCCGTAGCCGGGCTGGGGCTGGCCCTGCGGCGGCTGGCCGTAGGGGCCCGGCTGGCCGTACGGCCCGGGCTGCGGCTGCTGCCCGGGCTGCTGGGGCTGCCCGTACGGGCCCGGCTGGTTGTGACTCATCTCTGGGTTCCCCTCCAGATGCTTATGTGTTCCCGACATCCTGGCTCAGGCACGGACGGCGCACGGCATCGGGGGCCCCACCGTTACAGAACAAACGCGTTTCGGGACACGCCCGCGACACCCCTAAACTGACCCCGTGACCGAGAACGCTCAGCAGCAGCCCACAGCGCCCAGCACCGAACTGCCGACCCAGTACGCGCCGGCCGAGGTAGAGGGGCCGCTGTACGAGCGCTGGGTGGAGCGCGGTTACTTCACCGCCGACGCGAAGAGCGACAAGCCGCCGTACACCATCGTCATCCCGCCGCCGAACGTCACCGGTTCGCTCCACCTGGGCCACGCCTTCCAGCACACGCTCATGGACGCCCTCACCCGCCGCAAGCGCATGCAGGGCTACGAGGCGCTGTGGCTGCCGGGCATGGACCACGCCGGTATCGCGACCCAGAACAAGGTCGAGCAGCAGCTCGCCGAGGAGGGCAAGTCCCGGCACGACCTGGGGCGCGAGGAGTTCGTCGAGCGCGTCTGGCAGTGGAAGGAGGAGTACGGCGGCCGGATCCTCGGCCAGATGCGGCGCCTCGGTGACGGCGTCGACTGGAGCCGTGAGCGCTTCACGATGGACGAGGGCCTGTCCAAGGCCGTCCTCACCATCTTCAAGCGGCTCTACGAGGACGAGCTGATCTACCGCGCCGAGCGCATCATCAACTGGTGCCCGCGCTGTCTGACGGCCATCTCCGACATCGAGGTGGAATACCAGGAGGACGCGGGCGAGTTGGTCTCCATCCGCTACGGCGAGGGCGAGGACAGCCTCGTCGTCGCGACCACGCGCGCGGAGACGATGCTCGGTGACACGGCCGTCGCCGTCCACCCCGACGACGAGCGGTACCGGCACCTCATCGGCAAGCAGATCAAGCTCCCGCTGACCGACCGCACCATCCCGGTCGTCGCCGACACCCACGTCGACCCCGAGTTCGGCACCGGCGCGGTCAAGGTGACCCCGGCGCACGACCCGAACGACTTCGAGATCGGCCGCCGCCACGACCTGCCGTCCCTGACGATCATGGACGAGCACGGCGTCATCACGGTCCACGGCCCCTTCGTCGGCCTGGACCGCTACGAGGCCCGCTCGGCGGTCGTCGGTGCCCTCAAGGAGCAGGGCCGGATCGTCGCCGAGAAGCGCCCCTACATGCACTCCGTCGGCCACTGCTCGCGCTGCAAGACCACGGTCGAGCCGCGTCTCTCCCTGCAGTGGTGGGTCAAGGTCGGCCCGCTCGCCAAGGCCGCCGGTGACGCGGTCCGCGACGGCCGCGTCAAGATCCACCCCGAGGACATGTCGAAGCGCTACTTCGACTGGGTCGACAACATGCACGACTGGTGCATCTCGCGCCAGCTGTGGTGGGGCCATCGCATCCCGATCTGGTACGGCCCCGACGGCGAGGTCGTCTGCGTCGGCCCCGACGAGGAGCCGCCCGGCACGGAGGCCGAGGGCTGGACCCAGGACTCCGACGTCCTGGACACGTGGTTCTCCTCCGGCCTGTGGCCGTTCTCCACGCTCGGCTGGCCCGAACAGACCGAGGACCTGCGGAAGTTCTACCCGACAGATGTCCTGCTCACCGGCCACGACATCATCTTCTTCTGGGTCGCCCGGATGATGATGTTCGGCCTGTACGCCATGGACGGCCAGGCCCCCTTCCACACCATCGCGCTGACCGGCCTGGTCCGCGACGAGTTCGGCAAGAAGATGTCGAAGTCGAATCCCAACGCGGTCGACCCGCTGGTCTGGATGGACGCCTACGGCTCCGACGCCGTGCGCTTCACCCTCGCCAACGGCGCCAACCCCGGCGCGGACGTGCCGATCGGCGAGGACTGGGTCAAGGCCTCCCGGAACTTCACCAACAAGCTCTGGAACGCCACCCGTTTCGCCCTGATGAACGGCGCCACGGTCGAGGGCCCGCTGCCGGACGCCTCCGAGATGTCGGCGACGGACCGCTGGATCCTGTCCCGGCTGAACACGACGGTCGCCCAGGTCGACGCGTACTACGACGACTACCAGTTCGCCAAACTCGCCGACGCGCTCTACCACTTCGCGTGGGACGAGGTCTTCGACTGGTACGTCGAGCTGTCGAAGACGACGTTCTTCGCGGGCGGCGAGCAGGCCAGGGTCTCCGGCCGGGTCCTCGGCGAGGTCCTCGACGTGACACTGCGCCTGCTCCACCCGGTCATCCCGTTCGTGACGGACGCCCTGTGGACCACCCTCACGGGCGGCGAGTCCCTCGTCATCGGCGAGTGGCCGGCGGACAGCGGCTTCCGCGACAAGGACGCCGAGGACGAGATCGCGCTCGTCCAGCGGGTCGTCACCGAGGTCCGCCGGTTCCGCAAGGACCAGGGCCTCAAGGACGGTCAGAAGGTCCCGGCCCGTCTGGAACTGACCGGCACCGCCCTCGCCCCGCACGAGCCGGCCATCCGCCAGCTGCTGCGCCTCCAGCCGGAGGCCGAGGGCTTCGCGGCCACGGCGACCCTCCCGGTCGCCGGTGCCACGGTCGCCCTCGACCTCTCCGGCACGATCGACGTGGCGGCCGAGCGCAAGCGCCTCGCGAAGGATCTGGCGGCGGCGGAGAAGGAGAAGGCCCAGGCGACCGGGAAGCTCGGCAACGAGGCGTTCCTGGCCAAGGCTCCCGACAACGTCGTGGACAAGATCCGGGGCCGCCTGGCCAAGGCGGACGAGGACATCGAGAGGATCAAGACCCAGCTGGACCGCTTGCCTCAGGCGTAAGGCTTCGTGGGGCCCCGGGGTCGTCTGGACTCCGGGGCCCTGCTGCTTTCAGGGGCGCGGGGCCGTGTCGATGTGCGGCTCCGCCGCGTGGGCGCGACCAGCCACAAACCTCCCCGCGCCCGCCAGGCGGCATCAGCCACCCCACTCCGAAGGCACTCTGTCAGTCCGCGTCCGTAGACTGGGCCCCGTGAGTGAGACCGACCCCTTCGACGAGATCGTCGCCGCCGAGACCGACCGAGACCCCGACCTCGCGGTCATCGAGGCCGGCAGCCGCACCCTGCGCACCCAGGGCGGCCCGCCGGAGGCCGACGTGCCCGCACGCCCCGAGAACCCCGAGGTCGACAAGGCTTTGCGCGAGGTCGAGGCGGAGCTCGCCACCCGCTGGGGCGAGACCAAGCTGGAGCCCTCGGTCAGCCGCATCGCGGCGCTGATGGACCTGTTGGGTGAGCCGCAGCGGTCGTACCCCTCGATCCACATCACGGGGACGAACGGCAAGACCTCCACGGCCCGCATGATCGAGGCGCTCCTCGGCGCCTTCGAACTGCGCACGGGCCGCTACACCAGCCCCCACGTCCAGTCGGTCACCGAGCGCATCAGCCTGGACGGCGCCCCGATCTCCGCCGAGCGGTTCATCGAGACGTACGAAGACATCAGGCCGTACATCGAGATGGTCGACGCTCAGCAGCAGTACCGGTTGTCCTTCTTCGAGGTGCTGACCGGCATGGCGTACGCCGCCTTCGCGGACGCGCCGGTCGACGTGGCCGTCGTCGAGGTCGGCATGGGCGGCTCCTGGGACGCGACCAACGTCATCGACGGCGATGTCGCCGTGGTCACCCCCATCGACCTGGACCACACCGACCGGCTCGGCGAGACGCCGGGGGAGATCGCCGTCGAGAAGGCCGGGATCATCAAGCAGGACGCGACCGTCGTCCTGGCCCAGCAGCCGGTCGACGCGGCGCAGGTGCTGCTGAAGAAGGCCGTCGAGGTCGACGCGACCGTCGCGCGTGAGGGGCTGGAGTTCGGGGTCGTCTCCCGGCAGGTCGCCGTCGGCGGGCAGCTGGTGACCCTGCGCGGTCTCGGCGGTGAGTACGAAGAGGTGTACCTGCCGCTGCACGGCCCGTACCAGGCGCACAACGCGGCCGTGGCGCTGGCCGCCGTGGAGGCGTTCTTCGGGGTGGGTGCCCAGCGTCCGGACCGCCTGGACATCGACACCGTCCGCAAGGCCTTCGCGGCCGTCTCCTCGCCGGGCCGCCTCGAAGTCGTACGGCGTTCCCCGACCGTCGTCCTGGACGCCGCCCACAACCCGGCCGGCGCCCGTGCCACCGCCGAGGCGGTCGGCGAGGCCTTCGACTTCAGCCGGCTGATCGGCGTGGTGGGCGCGAGCGGCGACAAGAACGTGCGGGGGCTCCTCGAGGCCTTCGAGCCGATCTTCGCCGAGGTCGTGATCACCCAGAACTCCAGCCACCGGGCGATGGACGCCGACGAACTCGCCGCGATCGCCGTCGAGGTGTTCGGCGAGGAGCGGGTCCAGGTCGAGCCGCGGCTGCCGGACGCCCTGGAGGAGGCGATCACGCTGGCCGAGGAGGACGGCGAGTTCGCGGGCGGCGGTGTGCTGGTCACCGGGTCGGTGATCACGGTCGGCGAGGCCCGGCTGCTGCTGGGAAGGGGCTGAGTCGCAAGCCATGCGTACGCTCTGTGCATCGACCCTGATCGGCGAGTTCTTCGTCGTCGGCTTCGCCGGGCTGGTCGCCATGAAGGACCCCGACCTGGCCACGTCCACGGTGTGGACGGTCAGCGGCATCGCCATGTTCCTGTGCCTCGCCCTGTGCGGGGTGGTGACCCGGCCCGGCGGCGTCGCCCTCGGCTGGGCGTTCCAGATCGCCCTGATCGCCTCCGGGTTCGTCATTCCGACCATGTTCTTCATGGGCGCGATCTTCGCGGCCCTGTGGTGGGCCTCCGTGCACTACGGCCGGAAGATCGACGAGGCGAAGGCGAGATTCGCCCGCCAAGCCGACCAAGCCGCCCAACCCGACCGAGCCCCCCTGGCGGACTCCTCTACACCTGACGCTGTGTGACGAGCGCACCGACACGCCCTGTAATGTCGTCCCACCGCACATGTCAGCAGGTTAGGAGCCCCTCGTGAGCCAGCGCACCCTCGTCCTCCTCAAGCCCGACGCCGTCCGTCGTGGCCTGACCGGCGAGATCATCAGCCGTATCGAGCGCAAGGCCGGCTGGCAGATCACCGCGCTGGAACTGCGCACCCTGGACCAGGACACGCTGGAGCAGCACTACGGGGAGCACAAGGGCAAGCCCTTCTACGAGCCGCTGGTGGAGTTCATGGCGTCCGGTCCGGTCGTCGCGCTGATCGTCGAGGGTGAGCGGGTCATCGAGGGGGTACGCCAACTGGCGGGACCGACCGACCCGATCGCCGCCGCGCCCGGGTCCATCCGGGGGGACTTCGGTGTCATCGTCCGCGAGAACCTCATCCACGCGTCCGACTCGGAGGAGTCCGCCGAGCGCGAGGTGAAGATCTTCTTCCCCGGCCGCGCATAGGTCCCGTGCGTAGGTTTGGTGGCAATTTCTGAGGGCGTGTCAGCTCGCTCTCCCCTCTGACCTGGGGCGGCCGGACCTTTTCGGCCGTCCCTCGGCATATGCGCGCCGATCGGGGGAACGAGTGCCCCCTATGGACCGTCTCCACAAGCGAGGCGGTGTTTGATCTGCTGACAATGGCGAAGACCCTCGCGCAGTGTTCGTGCAGGCGCGTCTACGATGGAAGCCTTCACGTCACAGCACCCACTTCGCCGACCTGAAAAGCCCTCAAAAGCTCCCAGGAAGGCCAGACGAATCCTGATGGGGAACTCAATGTCGTTCATCGGCCGTGACATGGCTGTCGACCTCGGGACCGCCAACACGCTGGTGTACGTCAGGGGTCGCGGGATCGTACTCAACGAGCCGTCCGTCGTCGCGATCAACACGAACACCGGTGGAATTCTGGCAGTCGGTGCCGAGGCCAAGAAGATGATCGGGCGGACCCCCGGCAACATCGTTGCCGTGCGGCCGCTGAAGGACGGCGTGATCGCCGACTTCGAGATCACCGAGCGGATGCTCCGCTACTTCATCCTGAAGATCCACAAGCGGCGGTATCTCGCGAGGCCGCGCGTCGTCGTGTGTGTCCCCTCGGGCATCACCGGTGTCGAGCGCCGCGCCGTCATCGAGGCGTCGTCCCAGGCCGGCGCCCGCCAGGTGCACATCATCGAGGAGCCCATGGCGGCCGCCATCGGTTCCGGCCTGCCGGTCCACGAGGCCACGGGCAACATGGTGGTGGACATCGGCGGCGGCACCACGGAGGTCGCGGTCATCTCCCTCGGCGGCATCGTCACCGCCCAGTCCATCCGTGTCGCGGGCGACGAGCTGGACAACGCGATCATCCAGCACATCAAGAAGGAGTACTCCCTCCTGCTGGGTGAGCGGACAGCCGAACAGATCAAGATCACGATCGGTTCGGCGTACGACCTCGACGCTGACGAACACACCGAAATCCGCGGCCGGGACCTCGTCTCCGGGCTGCCCAAGACCGTCGTCATCTCGGCCGCCGAGGTCCGCAAGGCGATCGAGGAACCCGTCAACGCCATTGTGGACGCCGTCAAGACGACCCTCGACAAGTGCCCGCCGGAGCTCTCCGGCGACATCATGGACCGCGGCATCGTCCTCACCGGCGGCGGCGCCCTGCTGCGCGGACTCGACGAGCGGCTGCGCCGGGAGACCGGCATGCCGATCCACATCGCCGAGGATCCGCTGGACAGCGTGGCGCTCGGCTCCGGGAAGTGCGTCGAGGAATTCGAGGCGCTCCAGCAGGTGCTGGACGCCCAGCCGCGCAGATGACGTAACTCTTCGATTCCGCCGTACGAGATGATCTGCTCTCGTACGGCGGATCGTTGATATAGAGGCATAAGCTCCCACAAACGCAACTCCAATAAGAAGGGCACGGCCGCCGCACGTGAGGGACACACGAGAGAGCCGGCTGCTCCTGGTGCTGCTGATCGCCGTCGCGTTCGCGCTGATCACGGTCGACATCCGTGGCGGGGAGGACTCGCCGGTCGACGGTGCCCGCCAAGGCGCGGCCGCCGTGTTCGGCCCCATCGAGAACGGTGTGTCAGCCGCGGTCGACCCGGTCGGAAACGCCGTCTCCGCCATCCGCGACTCCGGCGAGCGGCACGACCGGCTCGCCGAGCTGGAGAAGGAGAACTCCGCCCTCAAGGCGAGACTCGGCAGCGACGACCGCAACTCCAGCCGTCTCAAGCAGCTCGACAAGATGCTGAAGCTCTCCGGCGAGGGCCAGTACGGCATCAAGGGCGCCCAGGTCATCGCCATAGGAGCGGCCCAGGGCTTCTCCTGGACCATCACCATCGACGTCGGCGCCAACGACGGCATCAAGCGCGACATGACCGTCCTCAACGGCGACGGCCTGGTCGGCCGCGTCACCACCGTCGGCCCGAACACCGCCACCGTGCTCCTCGCCAACGACCCCGACTTCACCGTCGGCACCCGCATGGAGGCCACCGACGAACTCGGGTTCGCCTCCGGCCAGGGCGACCGCCCGCTGCGCGTCGAACTCCTCAACGGCAAGGCCGAGATCAAGAAGGGCGACCGCCTGGTCACCTTCGGCTCCCAGGCCGACAAGCCGTTCGTACCCGGCGTCCCGGTCGGCGTGGTCTCCCGCGTCGACCCCTCCGGCGGCGACCTCACCCGCACCCTCTACGTCACGCCGTACGTCAGCTTCAGCAAGCTCGACATCGTCGGCGTCGTCGTCCAGGCCCCGAAGAAGGACCCGCGCGACAGGGTGCTGCCCGCACAACCGAAACCGACGCCCACGCCGACCGTGACGGTCACCGTCACCCCGTCCGCCAACGCGCCGGTCGGCGGCCAGATCCAGCAAGAGCAGTAGGAGCTGTAGTCATGCGCGTCAACCGGATCCTGCTGTCCGCCGCCCTGATCGTGGTCGCCCTCGTCGTCCAGGTGAGCGTCCTCGCCCGCCTGCACCTCCCGGGCGCCGTCCCCGACCTGCTGCTCCTCACCGTCCTCGGCCTCGCCCTGGTCTACGGCCATGTCGGCGGCGCCCTCGTCGGTTTCGCCGCCGGTCTCCTCGCCGACCTCGCCCCGCCCGCCGACCACGCCGCCGGGCGTTACGCCCTGGTGCTGTGCGTCATCGGCTACCTCGCGGGGCTCGCCAAACCGGAGAACGGCAGACTCAAGTCGGCCACAGGCCCCATGGTCGTCGTGGTCGCCGCCGCCATCGGCACCACCCTGCTGTACGCGGGTGTCGGCGCCCTCGTCGGCGACACCGCCGCCCGCCATGTCGGCCTCCCCAGCCTGCTGTTCACGGCCGCCCTGTACGACCTGCTGCTCGCCCCGTTCGTCGTTCCCGGCATCATGGCGCTCGCCCGCCGGGCCGACAACGACCCGCTCGCCGAGGCCGGTTCCGCGGCCAAGTCGACGGACATCTCCTCGGGCTGGCTCTCCTCGGGCACGGGCTTGAAGATCGGCGGTCAGCGGGGCGGCCTGGGCAGCCTGAAGACCAAGGCGCGCACCCGTACCGCGCGGGTGGGCCGCATCAAGGGGGTCAAGCGGCTGTGACCCCACGGGAGTCGGCGGACCGCGTTCACAGCTTCGCCGTATATGACACGTACACACACTGAGAGGGGGCGGCAGCCGCAGTGACCAATATCCCCGAGACCGGACGGACCCCACGGGTCCAGATCCGACTCGTCGTCATCCAGATCCTGGTGCTGTCCCTCCTCGGCACCCTCGGCGGCCGCCTCTGGTACCTCCAGATCCGCGAGGGCGACGCGTACGCCAAGGAAGCCTCCGGGAACCACGTCCAGCAGGTCGTCGAGCCCGCCGTACGCGGCTCGATCCTGGACGCCCGCGGAGTGCCCCTGGCGGACAACGAGACCCGGCTCGTGGTCTCCGCCTCCCGCACCGACCTGCTGAAGATGAGGGACGACGGCAAGGCCGTCCTCGCCAAGCTGGCCAAGGTCCTCGGGATGCCGGCCAAGGACGTCATGCTCAAGGTCCGGCTCTGCGACGCGAAGACCCCCCAGCCCTGCTGGAACGGCTCGCCCTACCAGCCCATCCCCATCACCGACGAGGCCACCCCGAAGCAGGCCCTGCAGATCCGCGAGCGCGCCGAGGACTTCCCCGGCATCACCGCCGAGCCCGAGGCCGTGCGCCGCTACGCCGCCCCCGGCAAGTCCAACGCCGCTCAGGTCCTCGGCTACCTCTCCCCGGTCACCGACGACGAGATCACCAAGGCCCAGGACACCGACTCGCCCTACCTGCGCTCCGACCAGGTCGGCCGCTCGGGTCTCGAGCGCCAGTACGACAAGGCACTGCGAGGCAAGGCCGGCGTCACCCGCTACGAGGTCGACAACCTCGGCCGCGTCATCGGCCAGGCCGAGGCCGACGAGGCCCAGCCCGGCGCCAACCTCGTCACCAGCATCGACGCCCGCGTCCAGCGCGTCGCGGAGTACGAGCTGAACCAGGCGATGAAGATCGCCCGCACGCAGTACGACAAGATCACCGGCGAGAACTACAAGGCCGACTCCGGTGCCGTCGTCGTGATGGAGGCCAAGACCGGCCGGATCGTCGCCATGGCGTCCGCCCCGACCTACGACCCGAACGTCTGGGTCGGCGGCATCTCCGCCAAGGACTACAAGAAGCTCACCGGCAAGGGCTCCGACTACCCGCTGCTCAACAGGGCCATACAGGGTCAGTCCGCACCCGGTTCGACGTTCAAGGTCGTCTCCACGGCGGCCGCGGTCGAGGCCGGATACGTGTGGGACGGCGGCTACCCCTGCACCAGCTCGTACTCCGTGGGCGGCCAGGTCTTCAAGAACTTCGAGGGCGAGAACTTCGGCCCCATCTCCCTCGGCCGCGCCCTGGAGGTCTCCTGCGACACCGTCTTCTACGGCCTCGCCGACCGGGAGTGGAAGAAGGACGGCGGCATCAACCCCAAGAAGGGCGAGCCGAAGGACTACTTCTACAAGGCCGCCCACCAGTTCGGCCTCGGCAAGGAGACCGGCATCGACCTCCCGAACGAGGTCACTGGGCGTGTCCCCGACCGCCAGTGGAAGGAGTCGTACTGGAAGGCCAACAAGGACGCCTGGTGCAAGACCGGCAAGAAGGACGGCACCTACGTCGAGAAGATCGCGTACGAGAACTGCCTCGAAGGCAACAAGATGCGCGAGGGTGACTCCATCAACTACTCCATCGGTCAGGGCGACACCCTCGTCACCCCGATCCAGGAGGCCAGGATCTACGGGGCGCTCGCCAACGGCGGCACCATGTACCAGCCGAGCATCGGCAAGGCGATCATCAGCGCCGACGGCAAGACCGTCCAGGAGATCAAGCCCAAGCCGACCGGGAAGCTTCCGGTCAGCCAGGCCACCCTCAAGGGCATGGACGCCGCCCTGGAAGGCGTCGTCACCCGCGGTACGGCCGCCTGGAAGTTCGGCGGCTGGCCGCAGGACAAGATCCCGCTGCACGCCAAGACCGGCACCGCCGAGGTCTACGGCAAGCAGACGACGTCCTGGCTGGCCACGTACTCCAAGGACTACACGGTCGTCATGACGATCGCCCAGGCCGGTACCGGTTCCGGCGCCTCGGGTGAGGCCGTGCGCAAGATCTACAACGCCATGTACGGCGTCTCGGCCGACGGCACCATCAACAAGAAGAACGCGCTCCTGCCGACCCCGCAGACGAGCCTGCCGAAGATCCAGACCGACGGGACCATCAAGTCCCCGAAGATCGCCAAGGACCCGGCCAAGGACCAGCGGGCGAGCCAGGAGGCCACGCCCCAGCCGGACGAGACACAGCAGGGCGCGACCGTGAACACGCCGACCAACGGGAACCGTGACACCCGCAGGCGGCGCCGCAACAGGGGGAGCCGGAGGATGCTCACATGACCGGGGCGAACAGCTTCCAGGTCTCCGGGTACGGCCCCGCACGCGCGGGCTGGACCCGGCTGCTGGCCCGCGACTCGCTCGCCCGCCGGCTGGACTGGCCGATACTGTTCTCGGCCCTCGCCCTGTCCTTGATCGGCTCGATCCTGGTCTTCTCGGCGACCCGCAACCGCACCGAGATCAACCAGGGCGACCCGTACTTCTTCCTGATCCGCCACCTCATGAACACCGGCATCGGGTTCGCCCTGATGATCGGCACGGTGTGGGTCGGCCACCGCACCCTGCGCACCGCCGTGCCCCTGCTGTACGGCGCCTCGGTCTTCCTGCTCCTGCTGGTCCTCACCCCGCTGGGCTCCACGGTCAACGGCGCCCACTCCTGGATCGTGCTCGGCGGCGGGTTCTCGCTCCAGCCCTCGGAGTTCGTGAAGATCACGATCATCCTCGGCATGGCGATGCTGCTCGCGGCCCGGGTCGACGCGGGCGACAAGCCCTACCCGGACCACCGCACGGTGCTCCAGGCCCTGGGCCTCGCCGCCGTACCGATGCTGATCGTGATGCTCATGCCCGACCTCGGGTCGGTCATGGTCATGGTCATCATCGTGCTCGGTGTGCTGCTCGCCTCCGGCGCCTCCAACCGCTGGGTCTTCGGGCTCCTCGGCGCGGGGACGCTCGGCGCGCTCGCCGTGTGGCAGCTCGGGGTGCTCGACGAGTACCAGATCGCCCGCTTCGCCGCCTTCGCCAACCCGAGCCTCGACCCGGCGGGCGTCGGCTACAACACCAACCAGGCCCGCATCGCCATCGGTTCGGGCGGCCTCACGGGCGCCGGGCTCTTCCACGGCTCGCAGACCACGGGCCAGTTCGTGCCGGAGCAGCAGACCGACTTCGTCTTCACCGTCGCCGGGGAGGAACTGGGCTTCGTCGGCGCGGGCCTGATAATCCTCCTGCTCGGGGTCGTCCTGTGGCGGGCCTGCCGGATCGCCCGCGAGACGACCGAGCTGTACGGCACGATCGTGGCCGCCGGGATCGTCGCCTGGTTCGCTTTCCAGGCCTTCGAGAACATCGGCATGACCCTCGGGATCATGCCGGTCACCGGTCTGCCGCTGCCGTTCGTGTCGTACGGCGGATCGTCGATGTTCGCCGTGTGGGTGGCGGTGGGGCTGCTGCAGTCGATCAGGGTGCAACGGCCGATGTCGGCGTAGGCCGCCTCGTCCGGGTGGCGGTCGGCCCCCTGCCGGAACCGGGGGACGACCAGTAGATTTGAATCATGGCGGACACAAAGCGGGAGATCGAACGCAAGTATGAGTCCGACGACAGCGGCCTGCCCGACCTGACCGGAGTCGCCGGGGTCGAGGCCGTCGTCGACAAGGGAGTCGCACAGCTGGACGCCACCTACTACGACACGCCCGACGAACGCCTCATGACGTCCTCGATCACCCTGCGCCGCCGCACGGGTGGATCGGACGCGGGCTGGCACCTGAAGTTCCCCGTCTCCGAGGGCGTGCGCGACGAGATCCGGTCCCCGCTCTCCGACACCCTCCCCGACGAACTCGCCGCGCTGGTCCGCTCCCGCGTCCGGGACGTCGAACTGCTGCCCGTCGTCCGGCTCCGTTCCGCCCGCGACGTGCGCCACCTCCTCGACGCGGACGGCCGGCTGCTCGCCGAGGTCAGCGTGGACGCCGTGCACGCCGAGCGGCTCAGCGGCGGAGTCGGCGACGCCCAGTGGACCGAGATCGAGGTGGAACTCGCCGACGGCGGCGACCCGGCCTTCCTCGACAAGGTGGAGAAGCGGCTGCGCAAAGCGGGCGTACGGCCGTCCGGGTCCTCCTCGAAGCTGGCCCGGGCCCTCGCGGAGACCGCGCCCAGGAAGAAGCGCCCCGTCACCGCGGACCCGGTGACCGCCGGCGACCATGTCCTCGCGTACGTGCGCGCCCAGCGGGACGCGATCGTCGAACTCGACCCGGCCGTCCGCCAGGACGCCGAGGACTCCGTGCACAGCATGCGCGTCGCCACCCGCCGACTGCGCAGCACCCTCAAGTCGTACGGCAAGGTCCTCGACCGGGCCGTCACCGACCCGATCAGCGACGAGCTGAAGTGGCTGGCCGGCGAGCTGGGCGTGGACCGGGACCGTGAGGTGCTCAGCGAGCGTCTGTCGACGGCCCTCGACGAGGTGCCCGTGACGTTGGTCTCGGGGCCCGTGACCGAACGTCTGAGCGTCTGGTCGGGGGGCAACCCCGGCGGGGCGAGCGCGCGGCTGGTCGGCGTGCTGGACTCCCGGCGCCATCTCGCCCTGCTCGACGCCCTGGACGCGTTGATCGCCGACCCGCCGCTGCTGAAGGCGGCCGGGAAGAAACCCCACAAGGTGATCGCCAAAACCGTCCGGAAGGACTTCCGCAAGGTCTCCGGGCTCGTCGGTCAGGCCCTGGAGCTGGAACCCGGCACCGACCGGGACGTCGCGATCCACGAGGCCCGCAAGAAGACCAAGCGCACCCGCTACGCCGCCGAGGCGGCCCGCCCGTCCCTCGGCGATCCCGCCAAGACCATGGTCAAGTCCATGAAGGCGCTCCAGAACCTGCTGGGCGAGCACCAGGACAGCGTGATGGCCCGGCAGACCCTGCGCGAGCTGTCCGCCGTCGCCCACGCGGCGGGGGAGAGTGCCTTCACCTACGGGCTGCTGTACGGGCGTGAGGAGCAGCGGGCGGCGGCGGTGGAGGCCGAGCTGCCCGGGTTCTGGGACGGGATCAAGGGGGAGGCGGACGCCCTGTGACCCCGCGGGCGTACGGGGGGTGGGCGCGGCCGCGTTAGGCTAGATGGTCACCCCTGTCCGTCCATGGAAGTGCGAGATGTCAGCCGAAACCGCCGCGTCGGTGTTCCCGCAGCTCGAAGCTCTGCTCCCGCATGTGCAGAAGCCCATCCAGTACGTCGGCGGTGAGCTCAACTCCACCGTCAAGCCGTGGGAGTCCTGCGACGTCCGCTGGGCACTGATGTACCCGGACGCCTACGAGGTGGGTCTGCCCAACCAGGGCGTCATGATCCTCTACGAGGTCCTCAACGAGCAGGAGGGCGTCCTCGCCGAGCGCACGTACAGCGTGTGGCCGGACCTGGAGGCGCTGATGCGGGAGCACCACGTCCCGCAGTTCACGGTGGACAGCCACCGCCCGGTGGGCGCCTTCGACGTGTTCGGCCTGTCCTTCTCCACGGAGCTGGGCTACACGAACATGCTCACGGCACTGGACCTGGCGGGCATCCCGCTGGAGTCCCGCGACCGTGGCCTCGACGACCCCATCGTGCTGGCCGGCGGCCACGCGGCCTTCAACCCCGAGCCGATCGCGGACTTCATCGACGCGGCGATCATCGGCGACGGCGAGCAAGCCGTCCTCGACATGACGAAGATCATCCGCGAGTGGAAGGCGGAGGGCCGGCCGGGCGGCCGCGAGGAGGTCCTCTTCCGCCTCGCGAAGACGGGCTCGGTGTACATCCCGGCGTTCTACGACGTCGAGTACCTCCCGGACGGCCGTATCGCCCGCGTGGTCCCCAACAAGTCGGGCGTCCCGTGGCGCGTGTCCAAGCACACCGTCATGGACCTGGACGAGTGGCCGTACCCCAAGCAGCCCCTCGTGCCCCTCGCCGAGACGGTCCACGAGCGCATGTCCGTGGAGATCTTCCGCGGTTGCACCCGGGGCTGCCGCTTCTGCCAGGCGGGCATGATCACCCGCCCGGTCCGCGAGCGCTCCATCACGGGCATCGGCGACATGGTCGAGAAGGGCCTGAAGGCGACGGGCTTCGAGGAGGTGGGCCTCCTCTCGCTCTCCTCGGCGGATCACTCGGAGATCGGTGACATCGCCAAGGGCCTGGCGGACCGGTACGAGGAGGACAAGATCGGGCTGTCCCTCCCCTCCACCCGCGTCGACGCCTTCAACGTCGACCTCGCGAACGAACTGACCCGCAACGGCCGCCGCTCGGGCCTGACCTTCGCCCCCGAGGGCGGCTCGGAGCGCATGCGCAAGGTCATCAACAAGATGGTCTCGGAAGAGGACCTCATCCGCACGGTCTCCACGGCGTACGGCAACGGCTGGCGCCAGGTGAAGCTGTACTTCATGTGCGGCCTGCCGACGGAGACGGACGAGGACGTCCTCCAGATCGCCGACATGGCGACGAAGGTGATCGCCGAGGGCCGCAAGGTCTCCGGCCAGAACGACATCCGCTGCACGGTGTCCATCGGCGGCTTCGTCCCCAAGCCGCACACGCCCTTCCAGTGGGCCCCGCAGCTCTCCGCCGAGGAGACGGACGCCCGCCTGCAGAAGCTCCGGGACAAGATCCGCGGCGACAAGAAGTACGGCCGCTCGATCGGCTTCCGCTACCACGACGGCAAGCCGGGCATCGTGGAGGGCCTGCTGTCGCGGGGCGACCGCCGCATCGGCGCCGTCATCCGGGCCGTCTACGAGGACGGCGGCCGCTTCGACGGCTGGCGCGAGCACTTCTCCTACGACCGCTGGATGGCCTGCGCCGACAAGACGCTCCCCGCGTTCGGCGTGGACGTCGACTGGTACACGACCCGCGAGAAGACCTACGAGGAAGTCCTCCCGTGGGACCACCTGGACTCGGGGTTGGACAAGGACTGGCTCTGGGAGGACTGGCAGGACGCCCTCGACGAGACGGAGGTCGAGGACTGCCGGTGGACGCCTTGCTTCGACTGCGGGGTGTGTCCTCAGATGGACACGGCTATACAAATCGGACCGACCGGGAAGAAGCTGCTTCCGCTGACGGTCAAGAACGCGGGTCCGGCGCCGGCTTCGAGCGGTCATACGCACTGAGGTGAGCGAGGCGTTGCGGCGCATTGTGGATGCCCTCGGGGACGGCAGCGAGGAGGAGACGGCTGCTGTCCTGAGGGCGCTTGGGGCGGAGAGTGGGCGGCGGGCGGTTGTGCGGGAGGCGGCGAGAACGCCTCTGCCGCCCGCTGGAGGCTCGGCGACTGTCCATTCCGAGGTGGAGTGGGTCTGAGGTGGTTGTGGGCCCCGGTATAGCCCTGTACCCGGTGGCTGTCGCCTGAGTGGCTGCTCTTGGTTCGCGGCGGGCCTCATGGCTTTCCTAGCGTGGCGATATCCGCTACGGAGGAGGCGCCATGTCAGCGAGCGAGCCGCCAGGGGGTAATCCGCGGTGGGGAAGTCCTGGGCAGGCCTCTTCCCCTCCCGGGCAGTGGACCTCGCCTCCTGGGCCACCGCAGAAGAAGCGACGGGGCCGTGGCTGTCTCTGGGGGTGTGCCGGTGCCCTGGCCGCGGTGGTCGTGATCGTCATGGTTGTGCTGGTGATCGCGTCGGGGGACAAGGGCGAGAGCACCACTTCTGCGCCCAGTGCGAAGCCCACTGCGAAGACACAGCAGAGGCAGACACGGGAACCGGCAGGGGAACGAGCTGACCTCATCAGCTTCCAGCTCGACGACCGCTCGCAAGCCGGCATCACCGACATCTGGCTCGTCTGGATGATCAAGAACAGCAGCGGCGAGAAGTCCAACTACTCCTGGGACTGGGAAGCGGTCGACGCCGGCGGCACTCGCTTGGCGAACGGTTCGCAGCTGGAGACCAACGTGCAACCGGGCCAGACGGCTCGGGGCGAGTACCCCACGACGCTCAAGAGCGTGAAGGGCATCAAGCTCAACGTCACCAGCTTTGACCGGACTGCCAGCTAATGAACTGAACAAGCGGCTGAGTCCTTTTCTGGGCAAGCGGACCCGCCCGATTCGCGGCCTTCCATCTCGCGTGCGAACCTGAATTCATGATCAGGCGACCGCCTCGGCGCCTGCCTGTGGGGGTGAGGGCACGGACGGGTGGCCGCCGGGCGGGGACGCTCGAAAGGAGTTGGCCACATGGTTCCTGTCACCGCGTCATCTGTGCGTATCGAAGCGTTTCTCGACCCGCGACTGTCCAGATTGCTGTGGCTGGTGAAGTGGCTCCTCGCTGTCCCGCACTACATCGTGCTGTTCTTCTTGTGGATTGCGTTCGTCTTAGTGACCGTCGTCGCGTTCTTCGCCATCCTGTTCACCGGTCGCTACCCCCGATCCCTCTTCGACTTCAACGTCGGCGTACTGCGCTGGAACTGGCGTGTCAGCTATTACGCCCACACCGCGCTCGGCACCGACCGGTACCCCCCGTTCACCCTCGCGGATGTGCCCGACTACCCAGCGCATTTCGACGTCGCCTATCCCGAACGTCTCTCCCGCGGCCTGGTCCTCGTGAAGTGGTGGCTCCTGGCGATCCCGCAGTACATCGTCGTCGGGATGTTCGTCGGTGGCTGGGGCTCGGGAGAAGCGGACAGTTGGCGCGGCGTGGGCCTGATTCCCTTCCTCTCCCTGGTCGCCGTGATCATCCTGGCGTTCACCGCCCGTTACCCGGTTCACCTCTTCGACTTCCTGCTGGGCCTGGCCCGCTGGGCCGCACGGGTGGTGGCCTATGCCGCACTGATGACCGATGAGTACCCACCATTCCGCCTCGACATGGGCGGGCAGGACTCCCCGCTGGCAAAGACCTCGGGGAACGGTTCCGGTCGGTAGTACAAGCAGGCAAGCAAGGGGCTGTGGCGGCTGCGTTTGTTGCGGTCGGTGCTTCGCATGCTCACCCTGGGTCTCCTTTCGGTCATCTCGCTCGCCGGCTGCATGATTCGTCGGACGCGTAGCCACGATTACTGGCATGGCGACTTCGGGGGCGAGAAGCAGTCGGTTCGGTGGTTTGGGGCAGTGGTGGGGTGTCCTGGCTGGGGCGCTTCTCATCGCGGCATGGATCAACGCGGCAGCCGGCCCAGTGGTGATCGTCACCCTGTCGGCTTTGGTCGTGCTCTGGTCCTTCTTCCAAGCTCCGGTGACCTGCGGGGCGCCCGTCCGAGGACGGACCGACGGTTGCCGTAACAACGCCACCGGCATCCTCATGGGCTGCCACATTCATCAACACCGCTGGCAGAAGCTCAAGATGCTGATCTTTCGGCGCCGCGTGCGCGAGTTCTGCTCTGGGCTGTTCTCGGACGGCAAAGCCACCCTCGTCACCCTCGCAGCGCTGGGCAGCTTCCTTTCCGGGCTGGTGGCGCTGATTCCAGGCGTTGCTGTCTGACGCGACCGCGCGGGCTTCCGGAGTAGGTGGCGGGCGACTGCCCAAGTCGTCGGTGGGCGCCTGCTACGGCTGGTGGAGTTGGGGGCGGAAGGGGTGGAGCATGTCCTGGCCCGGCTGGACGATGCCGTAGCTGCTCTCGGGTACTTCGTTCCAGGCGCCGGGCAGGTCGCCCAGTGGCTCGGACACGACGAGGCGGGTCTCGTCCCCGACCTCTCGGAGGAACTCGGTGTCGGGGTGGAGTGCGCGGAGGGAGTCCACCCTGGCGCTGTAGAACAGGGACCGCGACGAGCCCTCACCGGAGTAGCGGAAAGCCCACAGACGATCACCGTCGGCGAGGGCGACGGACATCTGCAGGGGGTGGGGGACACCGTGTCTGCGTGCCGTCTCCTCGATCAGGCCGGCCATGCGGGCCACGGCACCCGGCGGGTCCTCGGCGAGACCGAAGGTCAAGGCCAGGTAGAACATCAGCTCGGAGTCGGTGGAACCCTCCATCTCGGGGTAGAGGGCCGGGTCGACGGCCAGGGCCAGGTCACGTCTGAGCCGATGGAATTCGTTGATCATGCCGTTGTGCATCCACAGCCAGCGATCCCGTCGGAAGGGGTGGCAGTTGGTCTGCTGGACGGCTGTTCCGGTCGTGGCCCTGATGTGGGCGAAGAACAGACCCGAACGCACGTGGTGAGCTACTTCCTGCAGGTTCCGGTTGTTCCAGGCAGGGCCCACGTCCCGTAGGACCGCCGGTGTGGTGAGGTCCTGTGCGTACCAGCCGACGCCGAAGCTGTCGCCGTTGGTGGTCTCCACTCCCAGGCGGGAGTGCAGGCTCTGGTCGGTCAGATTGTGTCGAGGCTCGAACAGGACGTGGCTGAGAAGGACCGGCGTGCCTGAGGAGGCGATCCAGCGGCACATGTGGGCACTCACCTTCCTCGACCAAGGACGGCGACACTCCTGCGACCAGTACGGATCGCCCGGGCGGGGGAGCAGGGCGTGAAGCGCTGCCCCCCGTCCGGGCGTCGGGCTCAGCGCGCGGCGCCCGGGTTCGGGCCGTAGAGCGCTGCGATGTCCTTCGATGTGGCCCAGCGGCTGTAGGTGGGGGACTGGGGCCAGCCGTCCGGGGAGTCCTGCCATTCCTCCTGGCGGCCGTAGGGGAGGAGGTCGATCAGGGCGAAGGTGTGGCTGAGTTGCTCGGTGCCGCGGCCGCTCGTGTGCCAGGTGCGGTAGACGGTGTCGCCGTCGCGCAGGAAGACGTTGACCGCGAATCCTCCGTCGGGCGGGGCGCCGACGTCGGTCCCGAACGGGCTGTTCGCTGTCGAGTACCACGGCATCCTGTTGCCCACCCGCTCCTTGTAGGCGAGGACTTCCTCGATCGGACCCTGGGTGACGACGACGAACCGTGCGTCGTAGTTGTCCAGGAACTCCAGGCGGGTGTACTGCGAGGTGAAGCCGGTGCAGCCCGGGCACTGCCATTCCTGGCCGGTGAACCACATGTGGTTGTAGACGATCAGTTGCCGCTTGCCCTCGAAGACGTCCGCCAGTCGTACGGGGCCGTCCTCGCTCTCCAGTGTGTAGTCGGGCATCTCGACCATCGGCAGACGGCGACGCTCGGCCGCGATGGCGTCGAGTTCCCGCGTGGCGGCCTTCTCCCGGGCCCGCAGTGCTTCGAGCCGGTGCTCCCATGTCGCGGTGTCGACGACGGGAGGCAGTGCGTGTGCGGTCATGGGTTCCCTCACAGAGTGCGTGCGCAGCTTTCTCTTGTGCAGAGGCAGACCCTGTCGGGCTCCGGAAGTCATCGGTCGAGAGAGGGGGAGGGCCGTCGGCGTGGCGGCCTCCCCCTGGCATCCCGCTGCCGGCAGCGCTACTTGCTCGCGGCGAAGCGCATCAGGGCCAGTTCGTCGCCCTGCTTGATCTTGCCGGTGGTGTTGATGACCTCGAGCTTCCAGGTGGTGCCGACCCGGACCGCCTTGGCGACCGCGCAGCCGTTGTCCGTGGTGAGCATGCTCGGCCAGATGTCGGCGACCTGCTGGGAGCTGCCGCCGGTCGCGTCGTAGACCTTGAAGCTGACGTTGCGGGCCTTCTGGAAGGAGCTGCCCTTCTTGTAGGCCGCGGCGACGAAGACGATCGACGTGATGTGCGGCGGGATCTTCGCGAACTCGACGGTGACCGTCTCGTCGTCGCCGTCCCCGTGGCCGGTCTGGTTGTCGCCGCTGTGGAGCAGGGAGCCGTTGCCGATGGGGTCGAGCGAGTCGAGGCCCGCCAGGCGCACCGGGTCGCCGTCGTGCATGGCTATGGCGATCAGGTCGAGATCCGTGCCGGTCTTGCGGCGGAGCTTGCCGATCACCCCACCGCTGGCGCCCGCGGTGGGATCCCAGGAGACCCCTATGGACAGATGGGTCACGCCGTCCAGGTCGGCGGGGCCGTCTTCCTTCGTAAGCGTAATCATGGGGACATAGTGCACGGGCTCTCGCCGAGGTCCCAGGGCGGACCCACCCTCACGGCCGGGACCTGGGGCCCGTGTAAACCCGTGGCCGGGCGGCCCGCGGTCTCGCCATCATGGGCTGATGCCGCAGCTGACCCCGCCCGACGTCCGCTTTCACGCCTCCTACCTCGACGCCGTACGGGAGTTCACCGAGGCGGGCCTCGACCCGGCCGTGCTGGAGAGTGGGCAGCTCGGGGGGTACGAGAAGACGTGGCGGGAGCCGGCGGCATTCGCGGCCTTCGTGGACATGCTGCGTGCGGAGACGGAGCAGCCCCGCAGGCCGGACTGGGTGCCGATGACGAACCTCTGGTACGTCGACGGCGACACCTTCCTCGGCAGGCTCTCGGTACGGCACCGGCTCACCCCGTACCTGCTGGAGCTCGGCGGTCACATCGGATACGTGGTCCGTCCCGGCGCCCGGCGACGGGGACACGCCACCGCCATGCTCGCGGCCGCGCTGCCCGTCTGCCGTCAACTGGGCATCGACCGTGCCCTGGTCACCTGTGACGCCACCAACACCGCGTCTCGTAAAGTGATCGAGGCCAATGGGGGAGAATTCGAGAACCGGCGCGGCGTAAAGCTTCGGTACTGGATCCGGACGGGGAACTGAGGCGTCTACGTCGTTATGGACCTGGAGAAGCAGCCCGCGCCGCATGCGTCCGGGCCCGAGGGATGTCTGACGGTCGCGATTCGCATCCCCGTACGCATCATCGTGCTCGTGCTGGTCGTGCCCGTGCGGATCGTGTGGGACGCGGTCGTGGTCGTGGGGCGGTTCCTGCGCGACAGCGTGCTGCGGCCGCTGTGGCGGGCGCTGGTCGTCTGGCCCTGCGTGGCCCTGTGGCGATACGTGGTCGTGCCCCTCGCCAAGGCGGTCGGATGGCTCGCCAAGGTGCTCGTGGGCATCCCCGTGGTGTGGCTGTACCGGTACGTGCTGACGCCGGTCGGGCACGGCATCGCGTGGGCCGTGCGGGGGATCGTGGCCGCGCTGGTGTGGGTGTACGCGCGCGTGCTCACCCCGGTCGGGCACGGAACCGTGTGGGCTTTCAAGGGTCTGGTCGCCGGGCTCGTCTGGAGCTTCACCCTGGTCGGGCACGGCATCGCGTGGGTGGTGCGGGGGATCGTGGCCGGCCTGACATGGGTGTACGCGCGTATGTGCACCCCCGTCGGGCACGCGATCCTGTGGCTCCTCAAGGGTGTCGGTGCCGTGCTCGTCTGGATCTTCACGCCGATCGGGCGCGCGATCGTCTGGTGCGCCAGGGGGCTCGCATGGCTGGCGGGCGCCGTCGCCACCGGGATCGGTGTCGCCCTGTACTGGATCGCCCGGATCCTGCTCGTCCTGCCCGCCGTCGCCCTGTGGCGCTGGATCCTCGCGCCCGTGGGAAGGGGCCTCGCCGCCGTCGGCCGGGTCCTCGCCGTAGTCGGCCGGGAGGTGGGGGACGCGCTCGGGCACGCCTGGCGGATCGCCGGGCACCTCTCGCTGGCCGTCGGACGGTTCCTCGGAACCCTCTTCAGGTGGATCTTCGTCGAGCCGGTGCGCTGGGTGTATAGCGAGGTCCTGACCCCTGTCGGGCACGTGATCCGGGACATGGTGCTGCGTCCTGTCGACGAGGCCGCGCGCAGTGTGGGGCGGATCACCCGGGCCACGCTCGCCTCCGCCCGTGAGTCCGTACGGCAGGCCCGCGCCGACTTCCGGCGGATGCTCTTCGGCGATGCCGCGGTGACCCGTGAGCGTGAGGCCGTGGCCCGGCGGGAACCGACGGGCGCCGACACACGTACTCTTGGTAGTAGTACGACCGCACTCACGAAGGACTGAGCGACACTGGGCAAGCGACAGCCCGAAGGCCCGCCGCCCGCACCGGCGGTGCAGCGCATCCGACTGCGCTACACCAAGCGCGGCCGCCTCCGGTTCACCAGCCACCGTGACTTCCAGCGCGCCTTCGAGCGGGCGCTGCGCCGTGCCGAGGTGCCCATGGCGTACTCGGCGGGGTTCACGCCACATCCGAAGGTGTCGTACGCCAATGCCGCACCCACCGGCACGGGCAGTGAGGCGGAGTACCTGGAGATCGCGCTCACGCAGGCGCGCGACCCGGAGAAGCTCCGGCTCCTCCTCGACGAGTCGCTGCCCGCCGGGCTCGATGTCGTCGACGCGGTCGAGGCCCGGACCTCGGGACTCGCCGACCGGCTGACCGCTTCCGTGTGGGAGCTCAGGCTGGACGGCGTGGATCCGGCCGAGGCCGAGCGCGCGGTCGCCGCGTTCGACTCCGCCGAGGCGGTCGAGGTCCAGCGCACCACCAAGAACGGCCTCCGGACCTTTGACGCCCGCCCCGCGGTCGTACAACTGGAAACGCAGAGTGAACCTGCTGATAGGCCGACCGACCAGCCCTGTGCGATACTGCGGCTGGTTGTTCGGCACGTGACGCCTGCCGTTCGACCCGACGACGTCCTGTCCGGTCTCCGCGCCGTGGCCGACCTGGCGCCGCCGGTCCCCGCAGCGGTGACCAGGCTGGCGCAGGGGCTGCTCGATGAAGAGACCGGCACGGTGACCGACCCGCTCGCGCCCGACCGCGAGGCAGTCGAGGCCTACTCAACGGCCGAACCGACTGCCGCCGCGAAGGCACCGGCGTAAGGAAGGTCCCGCGAAGGACGGGCGTCGTAGCGCAGCCCTCGGACTCGGGAGCCACCTGGGTCGGGCAGCGCACTGACCACAAGACTTTCGCCAGGCCGTACCCAACAAGGGCGTACGGAACCGGCGAGACAGGACACAGAGAGCTCCCGTGCGGCGCCCGCGCCCCGGACGGCGGCACCGCGCATCGCGCGAGCCGCGGACGTCACCGGCATCCTCGCCGGACCAGGCGCGGCGCCCGGGAGCCTGACGGGAGACAAGCCCGCATGCTCGAACCGACCGAACCCATCGAGGGTTCCGAACAGAACACTCCCAGCGACACGCTGCCGCCGCGCCGTCGGCGCCGTGCCGCGTCCAGGCCGGCGGGTCCGCCGGTCGCCGCCGCCCCGGGCGGCGAGGAGGTCGTCGCTCCGGCCGTCGCGGCCGCGGAGGCGGAGGACCTCGTCACGGACGAGGAGGAGAAGCTCGACGAGACAGTCGAGAACGCCGGGAACGTCGAGGCGGAGGAGCCGGCCGAGGCTGCCGCGCCCGCCGGGCGTCCGCGTCGGCGTGCGACGCGTCGGGCGTCCGCCCCTGCCGGGGCGCCCGCTGCGGCCGAGGCCGCCGAGACCGTGGTGCCCGTGGTGGCCGCCGAGGCGCCCGCCGAGACCGCGGCCGCGGACAGCGCGCCCGCCGTCGAGGCCGAGGAAGCTGCTCCGCCCGCCGGGCGTACCCGCCGGCGCGCGACCCGTCGGGTGTCCGCACCCGCCGGTGCCTCCGCCGCCGACGAGTCCGCCGAGACCGTGGTGCCGGTGACCGCCGAGACGCCTGCCGCCGCCGAGAGCGCCGCCGAGGCGCCCGCCGCCGAGACCGCCGCGCCCGCGGGGCGTACGCGTCGCCGGGCTTCCCGGCGTGCCGCCGCGCCCGCCGGTGCTCCGGAGGCCGTGGAGGTTGAGGAGTCCGTCGAAGCGGCGCCTTCCGCCGAGACCGTCGAGCCGGTGGCCGCGGAAGCGCCCGCCGAGACCGCCGATGCCGAGGACACGGGCCCGCGTCGTACCCGCCGCCGTGCCACGCGTCGCGTCTCCACGCCCGCCGGCGCTCCCGAGGGCGAGGCCGTCGAGACCGCGCCGTCCGAGCCGGTCGCTGCGGCCCCCGCCGTGCAGGAAGCCGCCGCCGAGGCCCCCGCCCCCGCCGCCGAGGAGGCCGCCCCGCGCCGTGGTCGGCGTCGGTCCGTCCGTCAGGCCGCCACCGGGTTCTCCGAGCCCGCGCGGCGCGCCGCCGGTACGGGTGCCGAGGACCAGGACGAGGACGGGTCGGCGCGTCGGCCCGCGCGTCCCGCGGTCGCCGTGTTCCAGGCGCCCGTCTTCACCGAGCCGCAGTTCCAGACCCCGCAGCGGGCCGCCGCCGAGGCCGCCGCGGAGGCGGAGGCCGGGCCGAGCGAGCCGGCCGAGTCCGTCGAGCCGGTCGAGGAGATCGCCGAGGAGCAGACCGGTTCGCGGCGCCGCCGCCGGCGTCGGGGTGCCGTCGACGAGCCCGAGGCGCAGGAGACCGTCGCCGAGGCCGTCGTCGAGGACGAGGAGGCGGACGAGACCGCCGAGGACTCCGTCGACGAGGACGAGGCCGAGGAGACGGGGTCGCGCAGGCGCCGTCGTCGCGGTGGCCGTCGTAGGCGCCGGGGCGATTCCCCCGAGGCCGCCGGTGACGAGGACTCCGAGGACGCCGACGAGTTCGCGGCCGAGCAGTCCGGGCAGTCCGCCCAGGACGAGGACGGTGCCGAGGACGACGAGGACGACGAGGACGCCCGTTCGGACGAGTCCGGCGGCTCCAGCTCCAGCAGCCGTCGCCGCCGTCGCCGCAGGCGTCGGGCCGGTGACTCCTCCGTCGACACCGAGCCCGGTGACAGCGACCCCGAGCGGACCGTCGTCAAGGTGCGCGAGCCCCGTCCCGCACGGGAAAGGGGCGCCGAGCCGTCCGACGAGGTGCAGTCCATCAAGGGCTCGACCCGTCTGGAGGCCAAGAAGCAGCGCCGGCGCGAAGGCCGTGAGCAGGGGCGTCGCCGCGTCCCGATCATCACCGAGGCCGAGTTCCTGGCCCGCCGCGAGGCCGTCGAGCGTGTGATGGTCGTCCGGCAGAGCGGTGAGCGCACCCAGATCGGCGTCCTCGAGGACGGTGTGCTCGTCGAGCACTACGTCAACAAGGAGCAGGCCACCTCGTACGTCGGCAACGTCTACCTGGGCAAGGTCCAGAACGTGCTGCCGTCGATGGAGGCAGCCTTCATCGACATCGGCAAGGGCCGCAACGCGGTGCTGTACGCCGGTGAGGTCAACTTCGAGGCGCTCGGCATGGCCAACGGGCCGCGCCGCATCGAGTCCGCGCTCAAGTCCGGCCAGCCCGTGCTCGTCCAGGTCACCAAGGACCCGATCGGGCACAAGGGTGCGCGTCTGACCAGCCAGGTCTCCCTCCCGGGCCGCTACCTCGTGTATGTCCCCGAGGGCTCCATGACCGGCATCAGCCGCAAGCTGCCGGACACCGAGCGCGCGCGTCTGAAGACCATCCTCAAGAAGATCGTCCCCGAGGACGCGGGCGTCATCGTGCGCACCGCCGCCGAGGGCGCGAGCGAGGACGAGCTGCGCCGCGACGTCGAGCGGCTCCAGGCGCAGTGGGAGGACATCCAGAAGAAGGCCAAGAGCGGCAACGCCCCGACGCTGCTCTACGGCGAGCCGGACATGACCGTCCGGGTCGTCCGCGACATCTTCAACGAGGACTTCACCAAGGTCGTCGTCAGCGGTGACGAGGGCTGGGAGACCATCCACGGATACGTCTCCCACGTCGCGCCCGACCTGGCCGACCGGCTGTCGAAGTGGACCTCCGAGGTCGACGTCTTCGCCACGTACCGGATCGACGAGCAGCTCGCCAAGGCGCTGGACCGCAAGGTCTGGCTGCCCAGTGGCGGTTCGCTGGTGATCGACCGGACCGAGGCGATGGTCGTCGTCGACGTCAACACCGGCAAGTTCACCGGCCAGGGCGGCAACCTGGAGGAGACGGTCACCAGGAACAACCTGGAGGCGGCCGAGGAGATCGTGCGTCAGCTCAGGCTGCGCGACCTCGGTGGCATCATCGTCATCGACTTCATCGACATGGTCCTGGAGTCCAACCGGGACCTGGTGCTGCGGCGCCTCCTCGAGTGCCTGGGCCGGGACCGGACCAAGCACCAGGTCGCCGAGGTCACCTCGCTGGGCCTGGTCCAGATGACCCGTAAGCGGGTCGGGCAGGGTCTGCTGGAGTCCTTCTCGGAGACCTGCGTCCACTGCAACGGCCGCGGTGTCATCGTGCACATGGAGACGCCGACCTCCGCCGGTGGCGGCGGCAAGCGCAAGAAGCGCGGGCGCGGCGGCGACGGGCACGAGCACACGCACGAGGCCGTGGCCGTCGTGGAGGCGCCGGAGGACATCGAGGTCGAGACCGAGGCGGAGCTCGCCGCCGAGGTGGCCGAGCCGATCGCGCTCACGCCGGCCGAGTTCCAGCCGGACGAGGAGCTGTACAGCAGCGTCGCCGAGGCGGAGGCCGCGGCCACGCGCGGGCGTGGCCGTCGCAGGGCGAGCCGCCGGGCGTCCTCTCCGGCCGGTGCCCCGCGGGGTGCCGGGTCCAGGAGGCCGGGCGGTGCCGAGGCGCCGGCCGACCAGGAGAGCCCGGTGTCCGAGGACGTCGAGGTGCCGACCGCTCAGGCCGTACCGGCCGAGGTGGAGGCCGTACGCCCCGTGCAGCCGGAGACGGCCGCCGAGGCGCAGGCCGAGCCGGTCGCGGCGGAGGACCCGGTCGTCGAGGCCGCGCCCGTCGTCGACGAGGCTGCACCGAAGGGCCGTACCCGGCGTCGCGCCACCCGCAAGGTGTCCGCGCCCGCGGGGTCGCCCGCGGGGGCGGAAGTCGCAGTGGTGACGGTCGCCGAGACCTCGCCGGTGGCCGCGCCGCAGGCCGAACCGGCTCCGGCCGCTCCGGCCGAGACCGAGGTGGCCGCCGAGAGCGCGGCCCCGGCCCGTCCGCGCCGCCGTGCCGTCCGCAAGGCCACCGCGCCCACCGCGTCCGAGGAGGCGGCCGTCGTGGTCGTGCCTTCGGCCGAGGCGACGGCCGATGCACCGGCCGAGGTGACGGTCGACGCGGAGGAGTCCGCCGAGGAGGCGGCTCCGGCCAAGAAGACGGCCCGTAAGACGGCCAAGAAGGTCACGGCGAAGAAGGCCGCGACCAAGAAGGCCACGGTCGCCAAGAAGACGGTCGCGAAGAAGACCGCCGCCAAGAAGACGACCGCCAAGAAGGCGACGTCGAAGAAGACGGTGGCGGCCGAGCAGCAGCCGCCGCGGTCCGTCTCGATGCAGACCGACGAGGCCTGACAGGTGACCTGACAGATGGCCTGACGGACGGTCACCGCATAGATTCGGCCGTATGAAGATCGAAATCCGCTCCCGGTTCGCCGGGGGCGGATTTCGTGATTCTGTGGGTATTGCGTCCGACGGAAAGTTGTCAACCGGTGATCGATCATGTGAATGGCTGGTGAATCCCCGGCCTGTCCACAGGGTTATGATGTGAGCCGAGATTGACGCTTAATTTAGACAAATAGGGATTTTCGTGAAGGCTCTCGTGCTCTCCGGGGGAGCGGGCACCCGCCTCCGCCCGATCACCCACACGTCCGCCAAGCAGTTGGTGCCGGTCGCCAACAAGCCGGTGCTGTTCTACGGCCTGGAGGCGATCGCCGAGGCCGGGATCAGCGAGGTCGGCATCGTCGTCGGCGACACCGCGGAGGAGATCCGCGAGGCGGTCGGTGACGGCTCCCAGTTCGGGATCAAGGTCACCTACATCCCGCAGGAAGCACCGCTGGGCCTCGCCCACGCCGTCCTCATCGCCCAGGAGTTCCTCGGTGACGAGGACTTCGTCATGTACCTCGGCGACAACTTCATCGTCGGCGGCATCACCGGTCTGGTGGACGAGTTCCGCAGCGATCGGCCCGACGCGCAGATCCTGCTGACCCGCGTTCCCAACCCCACCTCCTTCGGTGTCGCCGAACTCGACGCCGGCGGCCGGGTGGTGGGCCTGGAGGAGAAGCCGAAGCAGCCCAAGAGCGACCTGGCCCTCGTCGGCGTCTATCTCTTCACCCCGGCCATCCACGAGGCCGTCCGCTCCATCGAGCCCTCCTGGCGCGGCGAGCTGGAGATCACCCACGCGATCCAGTGGCTGATCGACCAGAAGCGTGACGTCCGCTCCACGACCATCTCCGGGTACTGGAAGGACACCGGCAACGTCACCGACATGCTGGAGGTCAACCGGTCGGTCCTGGAGACCGTCGAGCCGGTGGCCGAGGGCACGGTCGACGAGAGCAGCGAGATCATCGGCCGGGTCCGCGTCGAGGCGGGCGCCAGCGTCAGTGGCAGCCGGATCGTCGGGCCTGCCATCATCGGTGCCGGCACGGTGGTCAAGGACGCGTACATCGGTCCGTTCACGTCCGTCTCGGAGGACTGCCGGATCGAGGACAGCGAAATCGAGTACTCCATCGTGCTGCGCGGCTCGTCCGTGACCGGCGTGCGCCGGGTGGAGGCCTCGCTCATCGGGCGTGACGTCGAGGTGACGCCCGCTCCCCGTAACCTCAAGGCCCACCGGCTCGTGCTCGGTGATCACAGCAAGGTGCAGATCTCTTCATGACCACTCGGATTCTGGTGACCGGCGGTGCCGGCTTCATCGGCTCGCACTACGTCCGTACCGTGCTCGGCCCCCAGGGACCCGGTGACGTCTCGGTCACCGTCCTGGACAAGCTGACGTACGCGGGCAACCCGGCCAACCTCGACGAGGTGCGCGAGCACCCGGGATTCGCCTTCGTGCAGGGCGACATCTGCGACCCCGAGCTGGTCGGCAAGCTGATGGCCGAGCACGACCAGGTGGTGCACTTCGCCGCCGAGTCGCACGTCGACCGTTCCATCGACGGCGGCGCGGAGTTCGTGCGCACCAACGTGGTCGGCACCCACACCCTCATCGACGCGGCCCACCGCGCGGGCATCAAGACCTTCGTGCACATCTCCACCGACGAGGTCTACGGCTCGATCGACGAGGGTTCCTGGCCCGAGACGCACCCGCTGGAGCCCAACTCGCCCTATTCCTCGGCGAAGGCGTCCAGCGACCTGATCGCGCTGTCGTACCACCGCACCCACGGCCTCGACGTGCGCGTGACCCGCTGCTCCAACAACTACGGGCACCACCACTTCCCCGAGAAGGTCATCCCGCTGTTCGTGACCAACCTTCTCGACGGCAAGAAGGTCCCGCTGTACGGCGACGGCGGCAACGTCCGCGACTGGCTGCACATCGACGACCACGTCCAGGGCATCGAGCTCGTGCGCACCAAGGGCCGCGCCGGCGAGGTCTACAACATCGGCGGCGGCACCGAGCTCTCCAACAAGGAGCTCACCGGGCTGCTGCTGAAGGCGTGCGGCGCCGACTGGGAGACCAGCGTCGAGTACGTCGAGGACCGCAAGGGCCACGACCGCCGTTACTCCGTCGACTGCACCAAGATCCGCGAGGAGCTCGGCTACGAGCCCCGCAAGAGCTTCGAGCAGGGCCTCGCGGAGACCGTGCAGTGGTACCGCGACAACCGTGCCTGGTGGGAGCCGCTGAAGGAGCGGGCCGCGCTGTGACCGACAACCGCACCTGGCTGGTCACGGGCGCGGGCGGCATGCTGGGCCAGGACGTCCTGGCCCGGCTGGACCGGGCGGGGGAGCGGTATGTCGCCCTCGACCGTGCCGCCCTCGACCTCACCGACGCCGACGCCGTGAGCGCGGCGCTGGACGAGCACCGACCCGCGGTGGTCGTCAACTGCGCCGCCTGGACCGCCGTCGACGACGCCGAGACCCGTGAGGACGACGCGCTCGCCATCAACGGCGACGGGCCGCGCCACCTCGCCGGGGCCTGCGCCCGCACCGGCGCCGTCCTGCTGCACGTGTCCACGGACTACGTCTTCGCCGGGGACGCGAAGGAGCCGTACGCCGAGGACGCCCCCACCGCGCCCCGCAGCGCCTACGGCCGCACCAAGCTGGCCGGCGAGAAGGCGGTCCTCGGAATCGAGCGCGGGTACGTCGTCCGCACCGCCTGGCTCTACGGCACCGGCGGCCCCAACTTCGTGCGCACGATGATCAAGCTGGAGGGCGTCAAGGACACCCTCGACGTCGTCGACGACCAGCGCGGCCAGCCCACCTGGAGCGCCGATCTCGCGGGCCTGCTGGTCGAGTTGGGCCTCGGTGCCCTGGCGGGCACCGCACCGGCCGGCGTCTACCACGGCACCAACTCCGGCGAGACCACCTGGCACGGCTTCACCCAGGAGATCTTCCGCCTGCTCGGCACCGACCCGGACCGGGTCCGCCCCACCACCAGCGACGCGTTCGTCCGCCCCGCCCCCCGTCCCGCCTACAGCGTCCTCGGTCACGACCGGTTCGCCGAGGCCGGCATCGAGCCGCTGCGCGACTGGCGCACGGCTCTCACCGAGGCCTTCCCGGAGATCCACCGGGTCCACCTGAAGGAGAACACGGCGTGACGGTCAAGGTCAGCGTCGTCATCGCGGTCTACAACCCCGGCAAATACGTCGAGGACTGCATCACGGGCCTGCTCCGGCAGAGCCTGACGCCGGACGAGTTCGAGGTCTTCTTCGTCGACGACGGCTCCACCGACGAGACCCCGGCCCGGCTGGACCAGCTCGCCGCCGAGCACCCGCACTTCCACGTCATCCACCAGGAGTCCTCCGGCTGGTCGGGCCGCCCCCGCAACACCGGCCTCGCGGCCGCGCAGGGCGAGTACGTCATGTTCGCCGACCACGACGACTGGCTCGGCGACGAGGCCCTGGAGCGGATGTACGACTACGGCAAGGCCAACGAGGCCGACGTGGTCGTGGGCAAGATGGCGGGCATCGGGCGCCCGGTCCCACAGGAGCTGTTCCGGGTCAACCGGCCGCGTGCCAGCGTGTCGAACGCGCCGCTGATCGACAGCCTCACCCCGCACAAGATGTTCCGCCGGGACTTCCTGAACGAGCACGAGATCCGCTTCAAGGAGGGTCGCCGCCGCCTTGAGGACCACGTCTTCGTCGTGGAGACCTATCTGCGGGCGAAGAACGTCTCCGTCCTCAGCGACTACCTGTGCTACTACCACATCACCCGTGACGACGGCTCCAACGCCGGCTTCCAGCGCTTCGACCCGGTCGGCTACTTCGGCAACCTGCGCGAGGCCCTCGACGTCGTCGAGTCGCTGACCGAGCCCGGCGCGCTGCGCGACAAGCTGTACAGCCGCTGGCTGCGCAACGAGATGGTCGAGCGGCTGCGCGGCAAGCGCCTCCTCAAGCTCCCCGAGGACTACGCCGAGGAGCTGTACACCGAGATCCACAAGGTGGTCACCGAGCGCTTCGGACCGGGCGTCGTGGCCCGTCTCGGCCTCACCCAGAAGGTGGTCGCGGGCCTGGTCTTCGCCGACCGGTACCAGGACATCCGCACCCTCGCCGAGTGGGAGGCCGGGATCAGGCCCACCGGCGAACTCACCTCGCTGGAGTGGCAGGGCGGCACCCTGCGCGTCGGCTTCGACTCCGAACTGCACATCGGCGACGAGCCGATGACCTTCCGCCGGGAGGGCGAGCGGCAGCTGCTCGGTCTGCCCCTGTCCGACGAGGCCCTCAAGGCCCTCGACGACCAGGGCATCGAGCTGGACGCCCCGCTGGCCAAGAGCGACGTGGACCTGGTGGTCCGGCACCGCGAGGACGCCCGGCAGTTCTACCTCCCCGTCAAGAGCGAGCTGCAGGAGATCGCGGCCGGGGACGACGTGTTCCGGCAGCGGATCTCCGCCCGCGCCGAGCTCGACCCCGAGACCGCGGCCTCCGGGGCCCCGCTCGACAAGGGCATCTGGGACCTGCACCTCAGGATCAAGTCCTGCGGCTGGAGCAAGGAGACCCGGCTCGGCGCGGTGCGCGGCGAGGACGTCGAGGCGGGCCGCCTGGCCGCCCTCACCGGCGAGCCCGGGCGACTCGTTCTGCCGTACTGGACCGACGGTCCCGGCAACCTCTCGCTCGACGTCGACCAGCACACGAACAAGCTGGAGGGCGAGGCGGTCACCTTCATGCCGCCCGCCGAGGCCGCGGTCGAGGGGTCCGTCGTACGGCTGCCTCTGCCGCTGCACGTCGCCGCGACCGGCGGGGACCCCGTCCAGCTGCGCTTCGAGCGCAAGAACGTCGGCAAGTACCCGGCCGACGCCGTCCTGGACGGCCGTATCGCGACCGCCACGCTGCCGATGGAGAAGCTCACCGGCATGCGGTGGGCGGTCCGCGTCGGTGTTCCGTCCGCGGCTCGCGGTGAGCGCAAGTGGACCCGGCTGCCCGTCGACGTCGTGGTGGACGCCTCCGGTGCCGCCGAGGTGATCGACCGGCACACCCCGCCCGCGAAGCCGGCCGCCAAGAAGGCGGCCGCTCCGAAGAAGAAGGCGGCCGCGCCGCGCCCGCTGTGGCGCCGGGCCGCCGGGCGTATCAAGCGCGCCCTGACCAACCAGAAGAAGGGCTGAGACCCCGTGCGACCTCTCTCCATCTCCGGTGCCTGGGTGTTCGAGCCGAAGGTCTTCCCCGACGGCCGGGGCAGCTTCCACGAGTGGTTCAAGGCCCCCGTCTTCGCGGAGGCCGCCGGCCACTCGCTCGGACTGGCCCAGGCCAACATGTCGGTGTCCAGCCGGGGCACCCTGCGCGGCATCCACTTCGCCGACGTGCCGCCCGGGCAGGCCAAGTACGTCAAGTGCGTGCGCGGCGCGGTCCTGGACGTGATCGTGGACATCCGCACCGGCTCGCCGACCTTCGGCCAGTGGGAGATCGTCCGCCTGGACGACCAGGACCACCACGCCGTCTACCTCTCCGAGGGACTCGGCCACGGGTTCATGGCGCTCACCGACGACGCCACCGTGGTCTACCTCTGCTCGGAGGGGTACGCGCCCGAGCGCGAGCACGGCATCCACCCGCTCGACCCGGAGATCGGCATCGAGTGGCCCGAAGGGGTCGCCCCGCTGCTGTCCCCCAAGGACGAGCAGGCACCCACCCTGGCCGAGGCCCGTGAGCAGGGGCTGCTGCCCTCCTACGAGGAGTGCGTGGCGTACCGCGAGAGCCTCGGTTCCTGACCCGAGGGTTTGAAGCGAGGCGGGCCCGGTTTGACCCGTCTGGCCGTGGCCCCGTAACCTGGACCGTCGGCGTGTCCACTGGTGACACGCCACATCCCCGTAAACCTCTTCCTCTCGCGTCTTTCTTTCTGGCCGGGAGAGGCCGCTCGTTCTGCCGGGTGGCTGGACTGCGGGGGTGCCGTTCCCGAGCGAGAGAGTGAGATCCGCGTGTACGCCATCGTGCGCAGCGGTGGTCGCCAGCACAAGGTTGCTGTCGGCGACATCGTTGAGGTTGACAAGATTTCCACTGCCAAGGTTGGCGACACGGTCGAGCTCTCGACCCTGCTCGTTGTCGACGGCGACGCTGTGACCAGCGACCCGTGGGTCCTGGCCGGCATCAAGGTCCAGGCCGAGGTCGTGGACCACCACAAGGGCGTCAAGATCGACATCCTTCGCTACAAGAACAAGACCGGCTACCGCCGTCGTCAGGGCCACCGCCAGCAGTACACGGCGATCAAGGTCACTGAGATCCCCGCGGCTGCGAAGTAAGGGACTGAGGAGAGATGGCACACAAGAAGGGCGCATCGTCCACCCGTAACGGTCGTGACTCCAACGCTCAGCGCCTCGGCGTGAAGCGTTTCGGCGGTCAGGTCGTCAACGCGGGCGAGATCCTGGTCCGCCAGCGCGGCACCCACTTCCACCCGGGTGCGGGCGTCGGCCGTGGCGGCGACGACACGCTGTTCGCGCTGAACGCCGGTGCGGTGCAGTTCGGCACCCACCGTGGCCGTAAGGTCGTGAACATCGTTCCGGTCGCCTGATCTCAGGCTCAGACCGAACTTTTCGCGAGGCGGACCTCACTTCCCTGGTGGGAAGGCGGGTCCGCCTTTCGCGTGTTAAGCCCGTAGTACGTTTTCCCCACGCTTTCTGGAGGCACTGACCATGACCACCTTCGTGGACCGCGTCGAACTGCATGTCGCCGCGGGTAACGGAGGTCACGGCTGTGCCTCCGTCCACCGGGAGAAGTTCAAGCCGCTCGGCGGTCCCGACGGCGGAAACGGCGGACGGGGCGGCGACGTCATCCTGACCGTCGACCAGTCCGTCACCACGCTGCTCGACTACCACCACTCCCCGCACCGCAAGGCCACCAACGGCAAGCCCGGTGAGGGCGGCAACCGCTCCGGCAAGGACGGCCAGGACCTGGTCCTGCCGGTGCCGGACGGCACCGTCGTCCTCGACCGGCAGGGCAACGTCCTCGCCGACCTGGTCGGGCACGGCACCTCGTACGTCGCCGCCCAGGGCGGCCGCGGCGGCCTCGGCAATGCGGCGCTGGCCTCCGCCCGCCGCAAGGCCCCCGGGTTCGCGCTGCTCGGCGTGCCGGGGGACCTCCAGGACATCGTCCTGGAACTCAAGACCGTTGCCGACGTGGCGCTGGTCGGCTACCCGAGCGCCGGCAAGTCCTCGCTGATCTCCGTCCTCTCGGCGGCCAAGCCGAAGATCGCCGACTACCCCTTCACCACGCTGGTCCCGAACCTGGGCGTGGTCACCGCCGGCGACACCGTCTACACCATCGCCGACGTGCCGGGCCTGATCCCGGGCGCCAGCCAGGGCAAGGGCCTGGGCCTGGAGTTCCTGCGGCACGTGGAGCGCTGCAGCGTTCTCGTGCACGTCCTGGACACCGCCACGCTGGAGTCCGACCGCGACCCGGTCTCCGACCTCGACATCATCGAGGCGGAGCTCAGGGAGTACGGCGGCCTCGGCAACCGTCCCCGCATCGTCGTCCTGAACAAGATCGACGTACCGGACGGCAAGGACCTCGCCGAGATGGTGCGGCCGGATCTGGAGGCGCGCGGCTACCGCGTCTTCGAGGCGTCCGCGGTCGCCCACATGGGGCTGAAGGAGCTCTCCTTCGCACTCGCCGACCTGGTCGGCAGGGCGCGGGCCGCCAAGCCCAAGGAGGAGGCGACCAGGATCGTCATCCGGCCCAAGGCCGTGGACGACGCCGGCTTCACCGTGGTCCGCGAGGAGGACGGGCTGTTCCGGGTGCGTGGCGAGAAGCCGGAGCGCTGGGTGCGGCAGACCGACTTCAGCAACGACGAGGCCGTCGGCTACCTCGCCGACCGGCTCAACCGCCTCGGTGTGGAAGACCAGTTGATGAAGGCGGGCGCCCGCTCGGGCGACGGCGTCGCCATCGGCCCCGAGGACAACGCGGTCGTCTTCGACTGGGAGCCGACCGTCATGGCCGGCGCCGAGATGCTCGGCCGACGCGGCGAGGACCACCGCTTCGAGGAGCCCCGGCCCGCCGCCCAGCGCCGCCGCGACAAGCAGGCCGAACGGGACGAGTCCGCCCAGGAGTTCGACGACTTCGAGCCGTTCTGAGCGAACTCCGGGTGACGCCCCGGCCTACCGAAGGACAACCAACCGCTCGTCCTGTGAGTCGTACGAGGCAATTCGTACGACCGTCACAGGAGGATGCGGCATGCGCGGACAACGAAGAGGGTGGCGCACAGGGCTCGCCGTCGTGCTGGCGGTCAGCGGTGTCGTAGGACTGCCCGCCGCCGCGGGAGCCGCGGGCGCCCCTCACCGGGTACGGGACGACTTCAACGGGGACGGGTACGCGGACCTCGCGGTGGCCGCGCCCGACGGGAGCGTCGCGGGGCGGGCGAAGGCCGGGTTCGTCGGCGTGCTGTACGGCTCGGCGAGCGGCCTGAAGTCCTCCACGAAGCGGGTGTTCAGCCAGAACAGCGCCGGGATACCGGGTACCGCCGAGGCGGGCGACCGGTTCGGCGGCGCGCTCACCACCGCGGACCTGGACCGGGACGGGTACACCGACCTGGTCGTGGGGGTGGGGGGCGAGAACGGCGGTTCCGGTCTGGTGCAGGTCGTCTGGGGCGGCGCCCGCGGTCTGTCGGGCGGTGCCACCCTCGCCTCCGGCGCGACCCACGACCGGCTGGGCGCCGAGGGACACCTCGCGGCGGCCGACGTCGACGGGGACGGCGCGAGCGACCTGCTGACCGTGGTGAACCAGCACGACCTGGTGGCGACCGGCGGCCCCTTCACCCGCTCCGGCTCAGCCACCGGTGAGCGCCAGGTGGTGAAGGACAGGTACGACAGCCGCGTCCTCGACCTCGACGTGGGCGACCTCAACGGGGACGGGATCACCGACGTCGTGGCCGCCCAGAACGGCACCGACACGTTCGACTCCCGGCGCATCGCGTACTGGTGGGGCACCAAGGACGGCCTCACGCCCTGGACCCTGGTCTACGACATCGACGGCGCCGGACTCCAGGGCGGCGAGAACCTCGCGGTCGGCGACGTGAACCGGGACGGCTACGCCGACATCGTGGTGGGCCGGGCCGTCGACGGCTACGAGAGCGACCATGACGCCTACCGCGCCAAGGGCGGCCGTGTCACCTGGATCCCCGGCACCTCGGGCGCCCCCGACGGGGTGGCGGCGCAGTCCGTCAACCAGGACAGCCCCGGGGTGCCCGGCACCGCCGAGAAGGGCGACGGTTTCGGCACCGACGTGCAGCTCGCCGACGTCGACGGGGACGGGTACCTCGACGTGGTCACCGGCGTGCCCGGCGAGGACCTGGGCCCCGCCACCGCACCGAATTCCGTCAAGGACGCCGGCGCGCTCGTCGTGCTGAGCGGCCGGGCCGACGGGCTGACCGGGGTGGGCTCCCACCAGGTGGTCACGCAGGACAGTCCCGGGGTGCCGGGTGCCGCCGAGAAGGGCGACGCCTTCGGCGGGGCCGTCCATGTGGGTGACGCGAACGGCGACGGACTGGCCGACGTAGCGGTCGGCGCGCCCGGCGAGAACGCGGGTGCCGGGGCCGTGTGGTCCTTCCGCTCCCGGGCGGAGTACGTCGTCTCGCCCGGCGGGGTGCCGATTCCGGCCACCGTCCTGGGGCCGAACGGGACGTTCACCTTCGGCCACACCCTCCTCGGCACCACCGCCGCGAAGGCCCGTCTGGGCTCGTACTTCGCCAACTAGTACCCAAAAGATCGTCAGACAGCAGTGTCCTGAAGGCCGTTGCGCCGGGATCACGTTCATCATGTGATACCCGAGTCGCAACGGCTCTTCTGTTGTCTACCTATTTGTCATGCACGCGAACACTCTGGTTCAACGCGCGGATCACCCCGAAGCGTGAGCTTCCAGGGTGTCCAAGAGGTCAGCGACGCAAGGGAGTTCGCCCATGCACGGAGCAGCATCACCCAACCGACGCCGCTTTCTGACCGCAGGCGCCGCCGTACTCGGCGCCGCCGCCTCCGCCCAGCTGTGGCTCCCGGGCACCGCACGGGCGGCGGAGACTCCGCTGCCCGACGGGGTGTTCAGCCTCGGCGTGTCCTCCGGTGACCCGCTGCCGGACGGCATCGTGCTGTGGACGCGGCTCGCTCCCGATCCGCTGAACGGGGGAGGCATGCCCGACAGGGTGGTGCCGGTCGAGTGGGAGCTCGCCGAGGACCAGCGCTTCAGAAAGGTCGTCCGGCGGGGCACCGCCCAGGCCCTGCCCGCATACGGACACAGCGTTCACGTGGATGTACGGGGCCTGCGCGCGGGCCGCACCTACTGGTACCGCTTCCGTGCCGACGGCCAGCTCTCGCGCACCGGCCGCACCCGCACCGCCCCCGCCCGGCACACTTCCCGGGGCACCCTGCGCGTGGCGCTCGCCTCCTGCCAGAACTGGCAGAACGGCTACTTCACGCCGTACGCCGACATGCTGGACCAGGACCCCGACGTGGTGCTGTTCGTCGGCGACTACATCTACGAGTCGGCGCCGTCGTCGGCCGGTCCGCGCCGGCACGAGGGCACCGGGGAGCCGTACAGCCTCGTCCAGTACCGCAACCGGTACGCCCAGTACCGCACCGACCCGGACCTCGCCGATATCCACGCGAACGTGCCCTGGGTGGTGACCTTCGACGACCACGAGGTCGACAACGACTGGGCCGGCGAGGTCCCGCAGGACCCCGACAAGCAGCAGCACGACGCCTTCGTGGCCCGGATCACGGCGGCCTTCCAGGCGTACTACGAGCACATGCCGGTGCGCGCGAGCGCGGTCCCGAACGGCCCGCACATCCAGATGTACCGGCGCCTGGACTTCGGCCGCCTGGTACAGCTCAACGTGCTCGACACCCGGCAGTTCCGCAGCGACCAGGTCACCGGCCAGGCCGCCGCCCAGGACCCCTCGCTCACCATGCTCGGCGCCGAGCAGAAGCAGTGGCTCCTGGACGGGCTGCACGGCTCACCGGCCCGCTGGAACCTCATCGCCTCGCAGATCATGATGGCCGAGACCGACATCCTGCCCGGCGAGGGCAAGCTCTGGTACTACGACGCCTGGGACGGCTACCAGGTCGAACGCAACGCCCTGCTGGAGGAGTTCAGGAGCGTGCGCAACCCGGTCGTGCTCTCCGGCGACCGCCACCTCACGATGATCAGCGACCTGAAGGTGGACTACGCCGACCCGTCCTCCCAGGTGGTCGGCGCCGAGTTCGTCGGCACGTCCATCTCCAGCAACGGCGACCAGGACCAGGCCGCCTTCCACGCCCAGTGGGACCCGCTGATGGCCGACAACCCGCACTGGAAGTTCATCGACGCCCACCGCGGCTACCACCTCTTCGACATCGACCGGCACGGCATCGACGCGCAGGTCCGGGCCGTGGACACGGTGGTCAGGCCGCAGGCGACGGCGACCACGCTGGCGCAGCTGCGGGTGCACGCGGGCAAGCCGGGGATCCGGCCCGCCTGAGCGCGGGTGGCCTGAGAGGGGCGTGCTCCTCATCGCGGTCCCACGCTCCTCTCAGGTGACACTCAGGCACTTCTCTTACCGTCCTCTGACTATGGAGACGGACTGTACGAGAGACGACCTTCCGGTGAACGGCGTGACCGCTCCGCTTCCCCTCGGCACGCGCCTGCTGCACATCGGCCCCCACAAGACCGGCACGACCGCCATCCAGGGCGCGCTGTTCGCGGCGAAGGACCTGCTGCCCGAGCACGGTGTCGTGTTCCCCGCGCACACCAGACACCCCGTGGAAGCGGCCCTGGCGGCGTGCGCGAGGCCCGCGATGATCGGCGACACCGTGCCCACCGAGAAGCACTGGACACGTCTGCTGGAACAGGTCGAGGCCGGCGGCGGGAAGACCCCGGTGATCAGCAGCGAGTTCTTCGCCGACGCCGAGGACGACGCCACGATCGCGCGGATCGTCGAGCAGCTCGGCGGGGAGCTCGTGCATGTGCTGGTCACGCTGCGGCCGCTGACGAGGATCATGCCCTCGCAGTGGCAGCAGTACGTGCAGAACGGCCTGCGCATGGGCTACGACGACTGGCTCACCCACATGCTGAAAAGGGCTCCGTACGAGCAGCCCAACCCCAGCTTCTGGCGCCGCCACCGGCACGACCGGCTCGTCGGGCGCTGGGCCCGGGCGGTCGGTCCGGAGCGGATCACCGTCGTCGTGGTCGACGACCGCGACCGCGGTGCTCTGCTGCGCACTTTCGAACAGCTTCTCGGGCTGCCCGACCATCTGCTCCAGCCCGTTCCGGACGCCGCGAATCGTTCTCTCACCCTTGCCGAGACCGAAATGCTGCGGAACCTCAACAAGGAATTCCGTGGCAATGGGCTGCCCGACGAGCTGTATTCCAAGCTCGTCCGCAACGGCGCGGTCATGCATATGAAGAACGCGTGCAGTCCCTCGCCCGAAGACGTGAAGATACTCACTCCGGAGTGGGCCGTCGAAGCCGCTGCCGGGATCGGCGCCGAGATGGCCAGGAGCATCGGTGACATGGGTGTGCGCGTCATCGGAGACCCCGGGCTCCTGTCCGCCGTACCGGAGGCGCCCGCCCTGGACGGCATCCCGGCCCCGCGGATCTCTCCCGAGGTGGCGGCCCAGGCGCTGTACGGGGCGCTCGCCGCGGCGGCCGAGGCTCCGGTGCGGCACACCTCGCCGGCCAAGGCGCGTACCGTGCACCAGACGTCGTCGAGGGAACTGGTGCGGGTACTCGGTCACCGGTGCCTGAAGAAGCTGCGCCGGCGCTGAACTCCCGGACGGCCGCCGTCACCGGCAGTGCAAGATGAATGACAGGTAGCGCGTACATATGCAGCGAACGGCGGTCGCCTTGCACAGCGGTAACCGCAAGTGGGACCATTTCCCCGTTCCCTGTCGCCCCGAGGTAGGTCTTCTGTGTCCCAGCACATCGCCAAGCCCCGTACCACCGCAGTGATCCTGGCCGGTGGTACCGGTCAGCGCGTGGGTCTCTCGATCCCCAAGCAGCTGCTGAAGATCGCCGGCAAGGCAGTCATCGAGCACACCATGACCACCTTCGAGAAGGCCGACTCCATCGACGACATCATCGTCCTGATGGCGCCGGGCTATGTGCCCGACATAGAGAAGATCGTCGCCAAGGCCGGGTTCACGAAGGTCAAGAAGATCATCGAGGGTGGCTCCACCCGGAACGAGACCACCGAGCGCGCCATCGAGGCCCTCGGCGAGGGCCTGGCCGAGGGCGAGGACCTCAACGTCCTGTTCCACGACGCCGTGCGCCCGCTGCTCTCGCGGCGCGTGATCGACGACTGCGTGGTCGCCCTGGAGCGCTACCAGGCCGTCGACGTCGCCATCCCGTCCGCGGACACCATCATCGTCACGCGCAAGCACGGCGACGACGGCGAGTTCATCACCGAGATCCCGGACCGCTCCCGGCTGCGCCGCGGCCAGACCCCGCAGGCCTTCAAGCTGTCCACCATCAAGCGCGCCTACGAGGTCGCCGCCGGTGACCCCAACTTCCAGGCCACGGACGACTGTTCGGTCGTGCTCAGGTACCTGCCGGACGTGCCGATCCACGTCGTCGCGGGCGACGAGTACAACATGAAGGTCACCCAGCCCGTCGACGTCTTCATCGCCGACAAGCTCTTCCAGCTCGCCTCGACCGCCGCTCCCGAGCAGGTCAGCGACGACGCCTACCGCGAGCTGCTCACCGGCAAGACCATCGTCGTCTTCGGCGGCTCCTACGGCATCGGCAAGGACATCGGCGAACTCGCCGAGTCCTACGGCGCCAAGGTGTACGCGCTGGGCCGCTCCACCACCGGCACCCACGTCGAGAACCCCGAGGAGGTCGACGACGCGCTGTCCAAGGCGTACGCCGAGACCGGGCGCATCGACTACGTCGTCAACACCGCGGGCGTGCTGCGCATCGGCAAGCTGGCGGAGACCGACAACGCCACCATCGAGGAGGCGCTGAAGGTCAACTACCTGGCCCCGGTGCAGATCGCGCGCTCCTCGTACAAGTACCTGGCGGAGACCAAGGGCCAGCTGCTGCTGTACACCTCCAGCAGCTACACCCGCGGCCGCGCCGAGTACAGCCTGTACTCCTCGACCAAGGCGGCGATGGTCAACCTGACGCAGGCCCTGTCCGACGAATGGGCGGGTGACGGCGTCCGGGTGAACTGCATCAACCCCGAGCGCACCGCCACGCCCATGCGCACCAAGGCCTTCGGCCAGGAGCCCGCGGGCAGCCTGCTGTCCTCCGAGGCGGTGGCCCGCACCTCGCTCGACGTGCTGCTCTCCGAGCTGACCGGGCATGTCATCGACGTCCGCCAGCAGGACCCGACGGCCTCCGCGGGCCAGGCGTCCGGCTTCGAGGCCGCGCTGGCCAGTGTCCTGGACCGTCAGGACGGCGTGGCATAATCAGGGACAAATAGTCTTCGGTAAATTCAGGCCTCTGTGGCTGCCCGTTCCTGGCGCATTCACAGGGGCCTGAAGCCTTCAGCAAGGCCTGAAGTCGCAAGCACCGCTAATTCGTCAAACAACCGGCATCCCTCCCAGAGCAGGTTTTCAGTGATAAGCACCGCTATTCGCGTCGCCCGGGTGGGCAGTGCGGCCGAGCTGGCCGCGGCGGTCCTCATGCTGGCGGGATTCCCCGCCATAATGGTGGCCGCGCTCATTCCGAGCGTCCCCGCCTTCGCGGCCGCGACCGCCGTCACGTACCTTGCGGACCACTATCTGCACCGCCAGGGCAGTTATCTGATCAACCGCCTCAGCAAGGTGCGCGCCGGACTGTCGATCCGCTTCCTGATCAGACAGCTCCTGCTGATCCTGCTGCTGGCCCGGCTCGACCTCTCCAACAACCTGATCTTCTACGGGGCCACCGCCTGCTTCATCGCGTTCTACGGCCTCCAGGCCCCGCACGGCGCGCTGGTCACCCTGATCCGCAACCGCCGCCGGCTCCCGGTCGCCACCCGCAACGTCGACCTGGCCTCCCGTGTCCGCATCCCGGACGCCCCGCCGCTGGGTCTGCTGAACCGGTCGGCCGAGAAGATGCTCCACCTCGACCTCGCGGCCGTGGTGGGCATACTCGTCGCCGCCGCGATGGACTCGGCGCTGCCGGGCTTCATCGGCATCGGCGTGACGATAGCGCTCGGCTCCCTGTACGTCCTCGCGCTGATGCCCTACGTGCGCGGCAAGAAGGTCCCGCCGAACGCCGACAAGGTCCTCGCCAAGGTCGACGAGTGGCTGCGCGACTACCAGCCGGAGACGGTGCTCTACTTCTCCGGCTCCAAGGACTCCGCCTACCAGGTCAACATGTGGCTGGAGACCATGGAGGAGCTGGACACCCGGCCGCTGATCATCCTGCGTGAGCGGGTCATCCTGCAGAACCTCGCGCCCACCACGGTCCCCGTCATCTGCGTGCCTGGAGGGGTGCACCTGATGAACATGGACCTGTCCACGGTGCGGGTCGCGCTGTACGCGGCGAACGTCGGCAAGAACATCCACCTGCTGCGCGTGCCCACCATGAAGCACGTCTTCATCGGCCACGGCGACAGCGACAAGCTGGCGAGCGTCAACCCGTTCAGCAAGGCGTACGACGAGGTGTGGGTGGCCGGCCGGGCCGGCCGCGACCGCTACGCCATCGCCGACGTCGGCGTCCGCGACGAGGACATCGTCGAGGTCGGCCGCCCGCAGCTGGCACCGATCCGGCCCCGGCAGGTCGTGCCGGACGGTCCCGCTGACGGCTGCCCCACCGTGCTCTACGCGCCCACCTGGGAGGGCTGGGACGGCGAGCCGGGCAACACCTCGCTCATGCTGGCCGGCGAGAACATCGTGAAGCAGCTGCTGAAGGCCGACCCGCCGGTCCGCGTCCTCTACAAGCCGCACCCCTTCACCGGCACGGTCCTCGCCGCCGCGGGTGCCGCGCACCAGAAGGTCACCGCACTGATCGAGAAGGCCGCCGCCGAGCGCGCCACGGACCCCCGCTTCCAGGCCGACGCGGCCGCACAGGCCACGGCCAAGGCGGAGCTCGAGCGTGTCCAGGCGCGGATCGCGGTCCTGGCCGGCAGCGGCGGCGAGAAGGGCGACGAGGCCGAGGCCACCCGTGACGGCGTGGTCGACGTGGCCAAGTACGAGGAGATCGCCCGGCTGCGCGGCGAGTGGAACGACGCGTACTGGCGCTCCTTCCCGGTGTGGGAGCACCGGGTGGTCACCGGCGCCGAACCGCGGCTGTACGACTGCTTCAACGTCTCCGACGCGATGGTCTCCGACATCTCCAGCGTGGTGTCCGACTTCATCGCGAGCGGCAAGCCGTACGCGGTCACGGACTCCGCCGAGCTGGGCGTGGAGGAGTTCAAGCGGCAGAACACCGCGGTGCGGGCCGCCACGATCCTGTCCAACAAGGCCACCGAGCTGGGCGAGCTGCTCGACGCGGTCCGGGCCCCGGCGGCCGACCCGCTGGCCGAGGACCGGGTGGAGCTCAAGCAGTACCTGCTCGGACCGGACGAGCCCACGTCCATCGAGCAGTTCAACACCGCGGTGGCCAACCTCGCGATCAAGGCCGAGGCGCGCAACGTCGGCCAGGAGTCACGGGCGGCGGCCTCGGCGGCGGAGGCCACGACCAAGGCCTGACCTCCCCTTCGTAAAGAAAGGGCCCGCTTTTCGGGGGTGATCCCGAAAAGCGGGCCCTTCCTGCGTATGTCCCAGTGCCGGAAGCAACCCTTTTCCCCGGTCGGCCGTCTAGGGGATTGCCCCTGAGCGGATCTGGGGGAAACAGAACCGTTACTGGGGGAGAAGTGACCGTTGTGCAGCCTGATGTGACCGTCGTCATCGGGGCGTACGAGGCGATGCCGTATCTGGTCGACTGCCTGGCCTCCGTCGAGGCGCAGACGATCGGCCCCGCGCGTATCGAGGTCATCGCGGTCGACGACGGCTCGGCGGACGGCACCGGGGAGTACCTGGAGGAGTTCGCCGCGCGCACCCCCCTTGACGTCACGGTGATCCGGCAGGACAACTCCGGCGGCCCCAGCGGCCCGCGCAACGTCGGTCTGGGCAAGGCGACCGGGCGGTACGTCTTCTTCCTCGACGCCGACGACCGGCTCGGCCCCGAGGCCCTTCAGCGGATGGTCGCGATGGGGGACCGCAACGGCACGGACGTCGTCCTCGGCCGGGTCGAGGGCGTCAACCGCAAGCCGCCGACGTCGATGTGGGGGCAGACCCTGGAGCGCACCGACGTCTTCTCCTCCAACATCAAGTTCACGCTGAGCGCGCAGAAGCTGTTCCGCCGCGCCTTCCTCGAACAGCACAGCATGCGCTTCGACGAGTCCCTGTGGACCGGCGAGGACGCGCTGTTCACCATGGAGGCCTATCTGCGGGCCGACGGCGTCTCCGTGATCGCCGACCACACCTGCTACTACCTGGTGGGCCGCGAGGACGGCAAGCACGTCACCAGGACCGGCAGCCACATCCTGCGCTTCGACTCCGCGCGCGCCCTGATGAACCTGATCGCCGACATGGTCCCGGCGGGCGCGAGGCGCGACGCGCTGATGGTCCGCCCCTTCCTCGTCACCCTGCTCCCGCAGTTCGGCCCGAAGTTCCTCAAGGACGGCGAGGCGGTACGCCGGGAGAAGCTGGAGCTGGCGAAGCCGCTCCTGGACGCGTACTGGACGGGCGAGGTGGCCCACCGCCTCCGCGTCCACGAACGTCTGCGGCTCCAGCTGGTGGCGATGGGCCGCCCGGATCTCCTGGTGGAGGTCCTGGAGTTCATGAAGGCGAAGAAGACCCCGGAGGCGGTGCTGGAGAAGGGCGGCCGCCGGGCGTACTTCGCCTACCCGTTCTTCCGCGACCGGTCGGTGGGCCTGGCCGACGCCCTCTACCTGGCCGAGCCGCGCGAGGCCCGGGAGGTCCCGGGCTACCGCGAGGTCGGGGTCGACCAGTTGCTGCGTCGGGCGGTCCGCAAGGCGCGCAGGGTCCTCACCCAGGCGGCGTGAGCGTGGATGACACGAGCGTGTCCTCTGCCCCCCGTCGCGGTCGGGTGCTCTGCGCGGGGGGCGCTGCCGTCAGGCGAGCGGGGCCAGGAGATCCTCGGCACGTTCCGCCGTCGACCGGTCGGCCAGGTCGTTGACGGCCGCGTTGAACCGCTCCATGGAGGTCGGGTGGTCCGGCCCGAGGACGTACTCCTTGAGGGTGCGGCGCCGCGGGGCCATCGGGTCGTCCAGGGGTTCCCGCACCGAGCGCAGGATCTCCGGCAGCCGGGCGCAGGCACGGTCGAGGAGATACGCGCCGCCCGCTGTGGTGTACGCGGCCCGGAACTCCTCGTCGGGCAGGTCCTGGGCATTGGTCAGGACGTACGGCTTGAGGCTGGCCACGAAGTCGGCGACCACCGAGGAGACGTCGCTGATGAGGAGGTCCGCCTGGTTGAAGCACTCGTACAGGGTGGGCAGCTGTTCGAGGATCACATGGTGGCGTGCGGTGCTCCGGCTCGCCCAGAAGACGCGGTGCCACTCGTCCCGCAGCTCCTGCCACTCGGCCGCGCCGTCCCCGTCCGGGACCCGCGCGTCCCTCAACTGCTGGGCGTCGTCGCCCTCGTGACGTCCCGACATCTCCTCGAGACGGACCCGGATCTCCTGGAGCCGGGCCCTCGTGGCCTCCGTGTCCTTCTGGCCGTCGGCCCTCAGCAGTTCCCTGATGGCCTGGTCCGCGGCGGCCGCCTCGGGCGAGCGCTTGCCGGTGAGCGGGTGCGGTTTGTAGATGATCCGGACGTTCTCCGCCAGCAGCTTCTCGATCAGCGCTACCCCCATCGGGATCAGGGAGGTGTGGCAGTCGTCGTCGCTCCAGCCCTCCCAGGTGGGGGCGTAGAGGACGACGGGCACCGGGCCCGGGACGTGGTCGGTGTGCAGCCGGACCGGGGCCAGCTGCGGGCGGCCCACCTCGACGATGGCCTCGTCGCTGATGGCGTGCCGCACCCGCTGGTAGCGGTCCCGCCCCGCCCGTCCGGCCACCCAGATCTCGTCGTACACCTTGCTGACGCGGTTGCTGCTGGCCAGCTTGTCGCTGTCGCCGTGACCGATGAAGACGTGCTTGGCCTCGGCGATCCGGAGCATGTGGACGTTCTTGCCGGCGTTGCCGGGGTAGAGCACGACCCGGACGCCGGACAGCTCCAGCTCGGCCAGGTCGTCGGCCTTGGGCACGCACACCACGGGGACGCGGGTGCGGCCCAGGTAGCGGAACGAGGCCCGCTCGCGCAGGACGATCACCGGGCGCCGGTCGAGCTGCTCCAGCGTCTCGATCCACATGTTGACCTGGTACATGAAGTCCCGGGACACCGCGGCGAAGCTGAAGTACAGGGCCACCTCGGGCCGGTACCCGGCCAGTTGGCGGTTGACCTCGTCGATCACCGCGTCCCGGCGCGGCATCCGGCGGACCGCGCGGAACTGTCCCAGCAGGGCTGCCACGGCGGCCAGAGCGGTGCCAATCGTCAGCGCGTAACCGACGTAGGCCGAATACCAGGTTCCGGTCGCCAGCGCGACGATCAGTCCCGCGTGGGCCGGCAGATCGAGGTGGAGCAGTTTGCGCAGGAAACGCCGGTAGAGAAGGGCGGGCGGCCGTTCGGGGATGTCGATACCGCTCATGTCGAGATTGCGCACGATCACCGGCAGTACGCGGCGCCTGCGGATCGCGTGATGCAGCGCCGAATACATCGTCACCAGCAGGAAATGGGCGCTGAGGGCGGCGAGCCCGGTGACCAGCACCGTGTCCGGCGCGTCCATCCGGTCGGCCAGGGCGAGCAGCATCACCGTGCGCACGGCGAACCGCAACGTGCGGCTGAGCTGCAGATTCGCCAGGCGGCGGACGAATCCCGGGGCCCTGGCGTGCAGGGCCTCATCCGTCAGATACGTCACGGCCCACGCCGCCGTGAAACCCCACAGCGACGGCAGTAGCGCCAGAACGGGCAGCGCCACGAAACCGGCGCCGAAAAGGATCACCAGGAGAAGTTCGGTTCTCCCGCGTACGCGCAGGACGGCGCACAGCCGACGGATGTTCATGGCCAGTTCGACACGGGTCGATGACCGAAGGTTGTACATCAAGAAGTCGGAAAGAATTCACTTTCGATTAATAGGAAGGTGTAATTCCGCTTTTCTCGGAACGGGAACCGGACCTCGGGAGAAACGCGTCCGGTATCCGGTCCGGGGACCGGACGGACGCGCGCCGCCGCGCCCCCTTCGCGTACATTGCGGGCGAGGTACCCGAAGTGGCGCGAGGGGACAGGACAGCAAGGTGACAGGGGCAAGGCAGGCCGTGGGCGAGGCCCGCAGGATCGTCGTCAAGGTCGGTTCCTCGTCGCTGACCACCGCTGCCGGCGGCCTCGACGCCGACCGGGTCGACGCGCTCGTCGACGTCCTCGCCAAGAGCCGCAGCGGAGGAGAGAAGGAGATCGTCCTCGTCTCCTCCGGAGCCATCGCCGCAGGCCTCGCCCCGCTGGGCCTGCGCCGCCGCCCCCGGGACCTCGCCCGCCAGCAGGCCGCCGCCAGTGTCGGCCAGGGCCTGCTCGTCGCCCGCTACACCGCCTCCTTCGCGCGCTACGGCGTCCGCGTCGGCCAGGTGCTGCTGACCAGCGACGACATGAGCCGCCGCGCCCACCACCGCAACGCCTCCCGCACCCTCGACAAGCTCCTCGCGATGGGCGCCCTCCCGATCGTCAACGAGAACGACACCGTCGCCACCGACGAGATCCGCTTCGGCGACAACGACCGGCTCGCCGCCCTGGTGGCCCACCTGGTCCACGCCGACCTGCTCGTCCTCCTCTCCGACATCGACGGCGTCTACGACGGCGACCCCAGCAAGCCGGGCACCTCGCGGATAGCTCAGGTGCGGGGGCAGGCCGACCTGGCGGGCATCGAGATCGGCAGCGCGGGCAAGGCGGGTGTCGGTACCGGCGGGATGGTCACCAAGGTCGAGGCCGCCCGGATCGCGGCCGCCGCAGGCATCCCCGTGGTGCTGACCAGCACGATCCACGCGGCCGAGGCACTGTCCGGCGGCGACACCGGCACCTACTTCCATCCCGCCGGCAAACGCTCCGCCGACCGGCTGCTGTGGCTCCAGCACGCGTCCACTCCGCAGGGCGCTCTGACCCTGGACGACGGCGCGGTGAAGGCGGTCGTCGAACGCCGCAAGTCGCTGCTGCCGGCCGGGATCGCCTCCGTCGAGGGCGATTTCGTCGCGGGCGACCCCGTGGAGCTGCGAGACGGCACCGGGCACGCGGTCGCCCGCGGGCTCGTCAACTTCGACGCCAAGGAGATCCCGCAGCTGATCGGCCGCTCCACGCGGGAGCTGGCACGCGACCTGGGACCGGCCTACGAGCGGGAGGTCGTCCACCGGGACGATCTGGTGATCCTGCACCCCTGAGGGCCGCCCGACGCCCCCCGGGGCCGGTGTGACCGAAAACGGGGTGAACGCCCTGCCAAGAGCGTCGCCCTGAGGTGGACGTTCCGCAAAACCGCCCCACGAGCCCTTGCAGCCTGCTCAACTTTGTCCCAGGGACACATTCCGCCCGACCCGTGGGGTCGATCTGTGCATGAAGGAGGCCGTCGTGAGACGAGTGCGCCCTGGGGCGGCGGCGTCCCGCGCTGGTGCGGCGGCTTCCCGCGGCGGATCAGGGCCGCCCGGAGGGACCGTCGCGCGGGCCGCCGGCGGATCCTCGGCTCCGGCGACGAGCGGGGCAGGCGGCTCGGCCACGCGGGCGGCCGGTGAGGAGCGGGCCCTGACGAGCGTCGCCGCCGGTGACCGGTACAAGGGCGAGGAACCCCGGGATCTGCCGCGCCTGTGGCATGTCACTCTCAGCGTCTCCGGCGAGGAGGCCCCGCTGAAAGAGGTCCGGCGCGCCCTCGAACAGCTCGCCCACGACCACCCCTTCCTGCTGACCAGCCGCTACGCCAACGACCACGCGGAGATCCGGTACTGGGAGGAGGCCCGCGACCTGCACGACGCGGCCGCCGTCGCCCTGCGCCTGTGGGGCGAGCACCGGCAGACCGCGGGACTGCCGCCCTGGGAGATCGTCGGCCTGGAGGTCATCGACCGCCAGACCTACCACCAGCGCATCGCCGAGGGGTACGGCCCGCCGCCGGCCACGCCGGTGGGGGCCCACCCGTTCTGACGACCACCCCTTTGCCGATGTCCCTTTGATCCCGTCTCGCGCTGTGGAACAACAGATGGACGGCCTCGCCCGGCGCACTACCCTTCCGGTATGACCTCGCTCTCGCCGTACGACTCCATGACCCCGGTCACCCAGGCCGCCTACCGGGCCAAGGCCGCCGCCGCCGACCTCGCCCCGCTGCCCAGGGCCGAGAAGGACGACGCGCTGCTCGCCATCGCGGACGCCCTGGAGGTCCGTACCAGCGAGATCGTCGAGGCCAACGCCAAGGACATCGCCAAGGCCCGCGAGGCCGGCACCAGCGAGGCGATCATCGACCGGCTGACGCTCACCCCGGAGCGGGTGCGCGCCATCGCCTCCGACGTCCGGGACGTCGTCGCGCTGCCCGACCCGGTCGGTGAGGTCGTGCGCGGCTCGACCCTTCCCAACGGCATCGACCTGCGCCAGGTCCGGGTCCCGCTCGGCGTGGTCGGCATCATCTACGAGGCCCGCCCGAACGTGACGGTGGACGCGGCGGCGCTGTGCCTCAAGTCCGGCAACGCCGTCCTGCTGCGGGGCTCGGCCTCCGCATACGAGTCGAACACCGCCCTGGTACGGGTCCTGCGGGACGCCGTGGGCGGCGCCGGACTGCCCGCCGACGCGATCCAGCTCGTGCCCGGCCAGTCCCGCGAGAGCGTGCAGGAGCTGATGCGCGCCCGCGGCCTGGTCGACGTGCTCATCCCGCGCGGCGGCGCCTCCCTGATCCAGACTGTCGTGACCGAGTCGATCGTCCCCGTCATCGAGACCGGCACCGGCAACTGCCACGTCTACGTCGACGCCCAGGCCGACCTCGACATGGCGATCGACATCCTGATCAACTCCAAGGCCCAGCGGGTGAGCGTCTGCAACGCGGCCGAGACCCTCCTGGTCCACCAGGACATCGCCCCCGAGTTCCTGCCGCGGGCCCTGGACGCCCTCGCCGAGGCCGGTGTGACGGTCCACGCCGACCAGCGGGTGCTGGCGTACGCGAAGGACACGAAGGCGACCGTCGTCGAGGCCACGCTGGAGGACTGGGACACCGAGTACCTCTCCTACGACATCGCGGCCGCCGTCGTCGACTCGCTCGACAAGGCCGTCGAGCACATCCGGCTGTGGACCTCCGGCCACACCGAGGCCATCGTCACCACCTCCCAGCAGGCCGCCCGCCGCTTCACCCAGCTGGTCGACTCCACGACGGTCGCGGTCAACGCCTCCACCCGCTTCACCGACGGCGGCCAGTTCGGCTTCGGCGCGGAGATCGGCATCTCCACCCAGAAGCTGCATGCGCGGGGCCCGATGGGCCTGCCGGAGCTCACGAGCACGAAGTACATCGTCACCGGCGACGGTCACATCCGCCGCTGAGCCCGTCCGTCAGGGGGCGCACTGCCAGGGCATATGCGTCCGGCAGGCGCCCCGGGCCTGCTTCCCGGGCGCACGAGAGGTGTCTCACAGGGCGGATGAATTTCCGTACCGTCTGCCCAAATTGACCCCCCAGGTCTACTCTGGATTCGTGCCGGAGGACGTGGGGGGCACGCCGTTCCCTGACGGCTGGGAGCCCGACGACGACCACGACCGCGGGGTGTCGGACGAAGAGTTCGCCTCCGTGGTCTTCGACGAGGCCTTCATACAGGCGGCCGTGGTGCACGAGCCGACCGCCGTCGAGCGCCTCCTGGCAGCCGCCCAGGCGAGAGCGGAGGCCTCCGAGGCCGAGGCCCGCCGCGCCCGCCTCAGAGCCGAGCGGTACGACGACGGCTTCGGACCCGGCGGTTTCGGCCATGATCCCGACCTCGACGACCTGGACGACACCGAGGTCCTCGAAGGCCGCTACGGCGCCCCGGGGACGTACGGCAAACAGGTCCGCTGGCACCGCCCCGTCGCCTGGATGCTCGCCCTCGTCATGGGGATCGGCATGGTCGCGCTGGCCTTCACGGCGGTCTACCGGGGCGCCTCCTCAGGCAGCCGCGACCGGGTTCCGCCGCCCGCCTCGACCGGTCTGGAACAGGGGAGCACGGTGACGCCCTCGGCGTCCGCCGACTACTCCCAGCCAGCCGTCTCCGCAGTCCCGCGAACGCCCTGACGATCCTGGTGAGAACCTGTCAGAACTTGTCGCACAGCAGCGCGTTTACCTGAGCTCCCCGAGACCTACCCTGAAGATATGGGAGGGCCAGGAGACCCACCTGAGGGGACACCCGAGGGCGCCCCCGTGGGTGGTGAGGACGAGTACCGATCCGTCGTCTTCGACGAGTCGTTCGTCCGCGCTGCCCGCCTCCAGGAGTACTCCGCGCACGAGCGCATGTCCGACCACGCGCCCGCAGTACGCCGCCGTCCGCCGCTGCACCGGGGACTGTCCCGGCAGGCGCTGATCCTGCTCCTGCTGATCGCCGTCGCCTTCGGCACCGCGATCTACATGGGCGTACGGCACCCCTACCAGACCTCCCCGATCCGGCAGCCCGTCGAGCCCCTGCGGATGACCGTCATCCCGCTGGCCCCCGCGGGCAGGGTCCCGGGGCACCCCGACGCCGAGTACCTCTACGCGCACAGCCCCGCCGCGCAGTACCGCATCGGCGCCGAGGGCATCCCGCTGCCCGCCTCCCGACGCACCGCGCACTTCTCCGACGGCCAGGTCGTGTCCGCGCTGACCACCGCCAAGGACTACCTCGTGCGGTCCTCGCTCGACCCGGACGTCCTCGTCGGCGACCAGGTCCGCGCCGTGCGGGTGCTCCTCGACACGGACCAGCTCGACCAGTTCGACCAGAGCTTCACCCACCCCGCCGCCGACGGTCGGCATGCGCCGACCGGCTGGCTGGTTCGCTTCGACCCCGCCGAGGTGCGGCTGGCCGACGGCAGGATCCGGGTGCAGGGGAGTCTCCAGGCCGCCGAGACCGACGCGTCGACGCTGGAGGTCACCGCGGACCACACGTTCGTGTACGCACTGCGGTCGGCCGGCAGCGCGGGTTCCGCGGTGTCGCTGTTCACCGTGCGGCGTGAGCTGCACTTCCGGTTCGACCGGGACGATCTGCGGATGCACACGGCCCAGCTGGTCGTGTCGTACGTCCAGGCCGGCCCGCTGTCCTGCGCGGAGGACTCCACGAACCGGCTGCACCCGCTGCTCGCCGGGCAGACCGCGAAGGCCGGTGGGCCGGCGGGGACGGACCCTTATGCCACCGGCAGCGCTACGGCCTTGTGCGGGTCGTTGGCCACCAGCGCGCAGCCGAAGGTGTGACCGGAGGCGGTCGTCCGGTGCGGGCCGCTGAGCGCGTCCGGTAGCTGCCGACCGGTGGGGTCCGACCGCCGGGGTCCGACGGCTGGGGTCCGACCGGTGAGGGGGCGGGCGGCGGGGGCGGTCGTGTCCGCGCGGTGCGGGCGGTAGCCGCACATGGATACCGCCCCGCGCGCCTTGGAAAGTCTCAGTCCGCCTCGTTGTCGCGGGGCGTGTCCGTCGGGGGCTCGTCCTCCCGCGGTGCCGAGTTCGAGAAGCCGCCGAAGCCCCTGCGCACCCTGCCGCCCAGGTCGCCCGCTCCGCCCGCGAGGTCGCTGACCAGCTTCATCAGCGGGTCCTTGGAGCTCTTGACGTTGGTCGCGTAGCTCGCCGCCGACTCACGGAAGGAATCCGTGACCGAGGTGTCCTTGTCCTCCGTGCGGCGCGGATAGTGCCCGTCCATGATCCGCTGGTAGTCGCGGGACTCGGCCCACTTCTTCAGCTCGGCCGCCCGCACGGTGGTGAAGGGGTGGGAGCGCGGCAGGACGTTCAGGATCTTCAGCACGGAGTCGCGCAGGTCGCCGCCGGCCTCGTACTCCTCGGCCTGCTTCAGGAACGCGTCCACGTTCATCTCGTGCAGATGGTGACCGCCGGCCAGCTTCATCAGACCCCGCATCGAGGCCCGCAGGTCCTGGCCGACCAGGAGGCCCGCCCGGTCCGCCGACAGCTCCGACTTGCGGAACCACTCGCGCAACGCGGTCACGATCGCCATGATCGCGAGGTTGCCCAGTGGGATCCACGCCACCCGCAGGGCGAGGCTGGTCAGGAACAGCAGTATGGTCCGGTAGACCGAGTGGCCGGAGAGGGCGTGACCCACCTCGTGGCCGACGACCGCCCGCATCTCCTCCTCGTCGAGCAGGTCGACCAGACCCGTGGTGACGACGATGATCGGCTCGTCCAGGCCGATGCACATCGCGTTCGGCTGCGGGTCCTGGGTGACGTACATCGGCGGGACCTTCTCCAGGTCCAGGATGTAACACGCGTCCCGCAGCATGTCGTTGAGGTACGCGAACTGCTGGTCGGAGACGCGCACCGAGTCGGACAGGAACAGCAGCCTCAGGCTCCGCTCCGGGAGCAGGCCGCTGAGCGCCTTGAACACCGTGTCGAATCCGCTCAGCTTGCGCAGCGCCACCAGGGCGGAGCGGTCGGCGGGGTGCTCGTACGCACGTGAGGAGATTCCCGGGAAACGCCTGCGCTGCCTGCTCGGCACGTGCTCGTGTCCGTTGTTCTGATGGCCGTCGTCGGACATGTCTTCCCCCCATGTGCGTCTTTGGCTGTGCCTCTTCGGCCCCTTCGGCCTCCGAGATCCTTTGCGGACCCTTGTGCGGCCCTTTGCGCCCCCGAAGCAGACCCCAGCGTAGGCGGAGATAGCGTGGACGGGCAGTACAGCGAAGGAGTCCACGTCATGGAGCACACCCGAGCCGCCTGGCTCACCGAGGCCGCGAGCGCCGCCGAGCAGCAAGGGTCCGGAAATCTGCTCCGGGTCGTACTGATCGTGATGTTCGTGGGCTGTGCGTTCACCGCGTGGTTCCTGCTGCGGGGGTACAAGCGGAAGGACGACTGAGGAAGGGCGAAGGTTCCCCGCCGTCCCCCAACGGTGGAGTCGGCGTGATCGCCCTCACCGCGCCCGCTTACGATGGGCCGACATCTTTATCCCGCCCACCGGATAGGTCCTGCCGAAGATGAGCTTCCACAGCACCGCTGCCCAGTTGGTCACCCTCGCCGCAGAGGGCGAGGAGCACGGCGGCAACCACGAGAGCCTCAACCCCCTGGTGACCGGCGGCGGCGCCTTCATCATCCTGCTGCTCCTGCTGTGGATCACCACCCGTTTCAACCGCGACCGCTGAGGCACCGGGTGCCCAAAGCAGGGCACTCCGGGCCACCGCCGGCCGGGGTCCTCAGGCCGGGCCGGTAGGGTCTGCACGCATGGGAGAGCAGGACATGCCTACCGGCCCGGGCAACAGCCCGTCGAGGCCCGGCAAACGCCGCCTGGGCGTCATGGGCGGGACGTTCGACCCGATCCACCACGGGCACCTCGTGGCGGCCAGCGAGGTTGCCGCGCAGTTCCACCTGGACGAGGTGGTGTTCGTGCCGACGGGCCAGCCGTGGCAGAAGACCCACCGCGTGGTTTCCCCGGCCGAGGACCGCTATCTGATGACGGTCATCGCGACCGCCGAGAACCCGCAGTTCTCGGTCAGCCGCATCGACATCGACCGCGGTGGCGCGACCTACACCACGGACACCCTGCGCGACCTCAAGGCCCTCAACCCCGACACCGACCTCTTCTTCATCACGGGCGCCGACGCCCTCGGCCAGATCCTCACCTGGCGGGACGCGGAAGAGCTGTTCGCCCTGGCGCACTTCATCGGAGTCACCCGGCCCGGCCACACCCTGGCCGACCCAGGGCTCCCCGAGGGCGGCGTCTCGCTGGTCGAGGTCCCCGCCCTCGCCATCTCCTCCACCGACTGCCGGGCGAGAGTCGCCAAGGGCGACCCCGTCTGGTACCTGGTGCCCGACGGAGTCGTGCGATACATCGACAAGCGCGAGCTGTACCGCGGCGAATGAGTCGAGAGGGGCACCGGTGAACGACCGATACGACGCGGGCTACGGCGACGGCCAGGAGAACCAGTACGCGCTCGTCGGCTACGACGAGTACGGCCGGCCGGTGTACCAGCAGATCCCGCCGCAACAGGCCCCGCAGCAGCAGTACGACCCCTACACCCAGCAGGGTTACGGCTACGACCCGTACGCCACGGGCACCCACAACCCCGCGTACGACCCGTACGGCGCCGGTGACACCGGTCAGCAGGCGCCGGTGCCGCCCTACGACCCGTACGCCGACGGGGCCCAGCAGGGCGGCGGTCCGGCGACGGCGTACGACCCCTACGGCCGGGCCGCCGCCAGCGGCCAGCAGCCCCGTGTCGCCGAGCAGACGGCCTACATCCCGCAGCAGGGCGGGCCGGCCGGGGGAACGCAGGCCGGGCAGGGTCACCGTGCCCGGGTCGACGAGAACCCGGCCGACGCGGGGCGTGCCGGTGCAGGCCGTCCCGGCGGGGGCCAGGCGGGTGCGGAGCCCGCCGAGGGGGACGAACGGCAGTACCACACCGCGCAGTTCGCGTTCGTCGAGGACCCCGACGGTGACTCCGAGGACGTCATCGACTGGCTCAACTTCACCGAGAACCGCACCGAGCGCCGCGAGGAGGCCAAACGCCGCGCCCGCAGCCGGCTCGTCGCCCTGGTCGTCGTCCTCGCCCTGGTCGCGGTGGGCGGCGTCGGCTACCTCTGGTACGCCGGGAAACTGCCCGGTCTGCCGGAGTCGGAGAGCAAGAAGGACACCACGGTCGCGGCGAGCGCCCAGAACCGCGACGTGATCGTCGTCCATCTCCACAACACCACGAAGGGCGGCACCTCCACGGCGCTGCTCGTCGACAACACCACCACCAAGCAGGGCACCACCGTCCTGATCCCCAACTCCCTCAACCTGACGTCCGACGACGGCTCCACGACGACCCTCGCCAAGTCGGTCGACGACGACGGATCCTCCGGGACCGTCGACTCCCTCGACACCGTCCTCGGCACCGACATCGAGGGCACCTGGCGGCTGGACACCCCCTACCTGCAGAACCTGGTGGACCTGGTCGGGAACATCGACGTCGACACCGACGCCGCCGTGCCCGACCCCGATGCCAAGAAGAAGGGCCAGGCGCCCCTGGTCAGCAAGGGGAAGGACCAGACCCTCAGCGGCAAGATGGCCGTCGCCTACGCCACCTACCGCGCCTCCGGCGAGGCCCAGAACGCCCAGCTGGAGCGGTTCGGGCAGGTCCTGCAAGCCGTACTGCGCAAGCTGTCCTCCGACCCGACGGCCGCGACCACCACCGTGCAGACGCTGGCCCAGATCCTCGACCCGTCCCTGACGGACAAGGACCTCGGCACCTTCCTCGCCAAGCTCGCGGACCTCGCCAAGAGCGGCGACTACAAGACCGCGCTGCTGCCCGTCCAGCAGGACGGCACCCTGAGCGCGGCGGCCGGCGCGAGTGTGGTCAAGGACGTCCTCGGCGGCAAGGCGAAGAGCCCCGACAAGGACGCGGCGGTGAGCGTCTCGGTCCAGAACGCCACCGGCACCAAGGACAACACCGAGAAGGCCCGCGTCGTCCTCCTCAACGGCGGCTTCACCTTCATCGACGGCGGCACACCCTCCTCGTCCCGGGCCACCTCCAAGGTCGTCTACGCCGACGCCGCCGACAAGGCGAACGCCACCGAGGTCGCCAAGACCCTGGGCCTGCCCGCCGGCGCCGTCGCCAAGGGCGCGATCTCCTCCAGCGCGAACGTCTCCGTGCTCCTCGGCCAGGACTACAAGCCGGACTCCTCGTCCTAGGCCCCGCTCGGCCCCCGAGCGGCACCCCGCGTGATCTCCACGATCACGTGGGGTGGCGTCGGCGGTCCGTGAGACCCTTGGTGTCAAGTGCCCGCCGACCGAAAGCCTTGTAGTGACCGCCACTGACCGTTCCCTCGAGCTCGTCCAGACCGCCGCGCAGGCGGCCGCCGACAAGCTCGCCCATGACGTGATCGCCTACGACGTCAGCGACGTCCTCTCGATCACCGACGCCTTCCTGCTGGCGTCCGCGCCCAACGACCGCCAGGTCAAGTCCATCGTCGACGAGATCGAGGAGCGGCTCTCGAAGGAGCTCGGCGCCAAGCCGGTGCGCCGCGAGGGCGACCGCGAGGCCCGCTGGGTCCTGCTCGACTACGTGGACATCGTCGTCCATGTCCAGCACAGCGAGGAGCGGGTCTTCTACGCCCTGGAGCGGCTGTGGAAGGACTGCCCCGAGCTGGAGCTCCCGGCCGACGCCAAGGCGACCCGCGGCAAGGGGGAGGAGCACGCCAAGCTCCGGGCCGAGGAGGACGACGCGGAGTTCGGGGAGCCGCGGTGACCGCTCCCGCCGACCGCAAGGGCCGGGGCCGCCGCGTCATCCTGTGGCGGCACGGCCAGACCTCCTGGAACGTGGAGCGCCGCTTCCAGGGCACCACCGACGTCGAGCTCACCGAGACCGGTGTCGGCCAGGCCCGCCGCGCCGCCCGGCTGCTGGCCTCCCTCCAGCCCGACGCGATCGTCGCCTCCGACCTCCGGCGGGCCGCGAACACCGCCGCCGAGCTCGCCGCGCTCACCGGCCTGGACGTGGCCCACGACGAGGGCCTGCGGGAGACCTACGCGGGCGTCTGGCAGGGGCTGACGCACGAGGAGATCATCGCCCGGCACGGCGAGGAGTACGCCGCGTGGAAGCGCGGTGAACCGGTCCGCCGCGGTGGCGGTGAACTGGAGAGCGAGGTGGCCGACCGCGCCGCCCCCGTCGTGCTCCGGCACACCGAGAAGCTCCCCGAGGACGGCACGCTCGTCGTGGTCAGCCACGGCGGCACCATCCGCACCACCATCGGCCGGCTGCTCGGCCTGGACGCCCGGCACTGGGAGAGCCTCGGCGGCCTCTCCAACTGCTGCTGGTCCGTCCTCGGGCAGGGCGCGCGCGGCTGGCGTCTGCTGGAGCACAACGCCGGAACCCTCCCGGAACCGGTGCTCGGCGACGACGACTGAGGGCTCCGGATCGGGCTCCGGACCGGATTTCACTTTCCGGCAGGTCGCAGGCTAAAGTTCTTCTTGTTCGCCCGCCGAGCGGGAAGAACACAAGGGGCTATAGCTCAGTTGGTAGAGCGCCTGCATGGCATGCAGGAGGTCAGGAGTTCAATTCTCCTTAGCTCCACTCAATGAGGATCCCGTCTCCGTCAGGAGGCGGGATTTTTCATGTGTCTCCGCGTCCGCCGGTGTGTAGACCACGATCCGGCATTCGGGCATCCCGTCGATCGACAGCGACTGCGAGGTCATCCGCAGCTCGCCGACGGCCCGGTGCCGGAACGTCTTCACTCGCGGTCCCGGTCGGACCACCTCGCCGCTCGCCCACAGCTCGGCGAAGTACGGGCTGGCCACCGTCAGCGCGCGGATGAAGCGCTCCCAGGCCGGTTCGCCGACATGCCTGCCGTAGGAGGAGCGCAGCGTCGCCACCATCACCGGCAGCTCGCGCTCCCTGTACAGCAGCGGGCAGGCGTCCTCGGACACCGTGAAAAGCGTCCAGAGCGCGTTCGGCACCCCTATGTCGACGATCTCCGGGGTCGTGATCAGGGCGCGGTAGCCGGGGTTGATGGCCAGGATGTCGTACCGCGAGTTGTAGACGACCGCCGGGAGCGGGTCGAGGGCGTCGATGATGCCCTGCACCTCCGGCCCCACCGACTCGGTCGGCTCCTGCGGGACCGGGTCGAAGGGCACCTCGGCCAGGCGGTACAGGTGCTCCCGCTCGGGCTGGTCGAGCCGCAGGGTGCGGGCCACGGCGTCCAGGACCTGTGCGGACGCGTTGATCGGCCGGCCCTGTTCCAGCCACGTGTACCAGGTCACACCGACGCCGGAGAGCTGGGCGACCTCCTCGCGCCGCAGTCCCGGGGTGCGGCGCCTGAGGCCCGGCGGCATGCCCACGTCCGCCGGGGTCACCCGGGCCCGCCTGCTGCGCAGGAACGAGGCCAGTTCGGGCCGTCGTCGCTGTGTCGTCCTCATCGTCACGTCCCCCTCGTCACGACCATCCTCGGTGCCGCGCCCGGCGCTTGCCAGGTGCTGGCAGTACCAGCATCGCCGGGCTCTCGGCACCCGTACCGGGATGTCCTCAGGCTCGACACCATGACGACAACGCCCCGGACGGGACCGGACCCCGCGTCCGTCTCCCCACCTGCCAGAAGTGAAGCACCCGCCACTGACGACCGGCCCCGGCCCCGGCCGTTACTCGCGCTCGTGCTCACCGCCCAGTTCATGGCGCTGCTCGACGTGTTCATCGTGAACGTCGCGGCCCCCACGATCGGCACCGAACTGCACGCCTCGGGCGCCCAACTCCAGCTGGTCGTCGCCGGATACGCCATCACGTACTCGGTGCTGCTGATCACCGGCGCCCGGCTCGGCGAGCGGTTCGGGCACGGCCGGGTCCACCTCGCCGGCCTCGCCCTGTTCACGGCGGCCTCGCTGGCCTGCGGTCTGGCCCAGGGCGCCACCGAGCTGATCGTCTTCCGGCTGGTGCAGGGCACCGGTTCGGCGGTGATGATCCCGCAGGTGCTCAGCCTGATCCAGCGCAACTTCACCGGCGAGGCCCGGATGAAGGCGCTCGGCGCGTACTCGGCGGTCCTCGCGGTCGGCGCCGCCGCCGGCCAGGTCGTCGGCGGAGTCCTGGTCAGCGCCGACCTGTTCGGCACGAGCTGGCGTCCGGTGTTCCTGGTGAACGTGCCGGTGGGTCTCGTCCTGCTGGCCGTGGGCGCTCGGGTCCTGCTCCCCGGGGACCGTCCGACACGCCGGGACCGGACGCGCGGCCTCGACCTGCCCGGCCTGGTGCTGCTCGGCGCGGCCGTGTCGCTGTGCACGGTGCCGCTGGTGCTCGGGCAGGAGCAGGACTGGCCGCTGTGGTCCTGGCTGTCCATGGCCACCGCCGCGATCCTGTTCGCCCTCTGCGCCATCCCGGCATGGGACTCGCCGTCTTCCGGATCATGGCGATCATGGCCGTCAACGGCGGCTTCCTCTTCACGCTGACCCTGCACGTCCAGGGCGGCCTCGGCTACAGCCCGCTGCGGGCCGGGTTCTCCTTCGCGCCGACCGCGGTGATCTTCGGCGTCGTCGGACTGACCTGGCGCCGCTGGCCCGCATCCTGGCAGCGCCTGCTGACGCCCGCCGGGTTCCTGATCACCGCGCTGGCCGCGCTGGGCGTGGGGCTGGCACTGAAGGACGGCGGCGAGGGCGGCGGCACGCTGTACGCCGCCTACGCCGGCATCGGTGTCGGGCTCGCGCTCGCCTTCAGTCCCACGCTCACCGGGGCCCTGGCCACGGTGCCGCCCCGGCACGCGGCGGACGCCAGCGGTCTGCTCGCCACGGTCACCCAGCTCGGCCAGCTGATCGGCGTCGCGGGTTTCGGCACACTGTTCTTGAACCGACTTGAGTCACTGGGCCCCTCCGAGGCGTATACCTCTGCGGAGGCGCTCTGGGCCTGCACGTTCGCGCTGGCCGGGACCGCCGCGGTGGGCGCCGTGTCCGGACTGGTACTCAGGCGTCGCTGACCGTATTGGTCCGGCCGTGGCAGAATCAAACGGCCGGAAGGGGGCGCGGCCCGACGGGAGGGAGTAGTGATGCCTGCGAGCATCCTCGTGGAGGGCGGCCACCTCCGCGAAGAGGCGTCGTCAAGGGACACGACGGTGCGCCTCATCTGCCCTTCCTGCGGTTCCGTCCATGTGGCCCAAGTACTCGGGGACAACGGCGGAATTTCCTACGTGTGCACGGCCTGCGGCCACAGCTGGAGCTGATCGATGGGTGCACACAGGCGAAAATGCGACTGGTGCGGCAGCGGGACGCCGATCGTGCGGGACATGGAGCCGGTCAACCCCGACTACCAGTACTGGTGTGAGGAGTGCGCGCGGGCGCTGATCATAAAAGGCGACCCCATCGAGACGTACCGCGAACTGGAGGGCGAGCCGATCTACGGCCGTCTCCTCGAAGAACACTGCACGCTGAAGCGGTTCTACTCGTTCGTGACCGCTTGACGTCGTTGTCCCTGCCCGCAGGAAAACGATTTGGTGTTCCACCCGGTTGACCGTGTAATGTTGGCGTCGCCGCCAGGGAAACCGGGTGGCACGCAGCACGGGGCTATAGCTCAGTTGGTAGAGCACCTGCATGGCATGCAGGGGGTCAGGAGTTCAAATCTCCTTAGCTCCACAGAAAGATCCCGCCGGATCATCTCGATCCGGCGGGATTCCTGTTTTTCCAGGGGCAGTTGTTCCGCCTACGACGAAGGGGGCCACCCGATCCCGGGCGGCCCCCTTCGTGTTGTCGTCGGCTCAGCGACCCAGTGCGCGGCGCCCGCGGCCCTGGGAGAGCACCGGCAGGTTACGGGCCGGACCCTTGTCGCGCGCGGTCTCCTCCTCCAGGCGCAGGGCGAGCGCCGGGCAGCGACGCACCGCGCGTAGAGCCTTCGCCTCGGCGTAGCGCGGTACCTGGGCCTGGGCGACGGTCGGGAAGCCGTCGGCGCCGAGTTCGAAGACCTCGGGGAGGATGTCGGCGCACAGCCCGTGACCCCGGCAGAGCGTCCAGTCGACGTAGATCTTCTGACGGCTGGGACCGGTCTCCTCGGCCTCGCCGCCGCCCGCGATGCCCGTCGGCGTCCGGCCGCCCTCGAAGAGCGGCAGAACGCCCTCCACGGGTCGTCCGCAGCCGTTGCCGAGGACATGGGCGGCCAGGTCGTCCGTGAACGCCTTGATGGTCGACTCCAGGAACATCGCGGAGCCGTCCGGGTGCGAGCACGCGCCGCGCCGCTTCACGTTCTTGGCGACCTGCTTGAGCGCCTCCAGGGCGGCCGGACCGCCGCCGTTGAGGATGTCCTCCATGCCGCGCGCGGCGGCCGGCAGACCGAGGTAGCAGGGGCCGCACTGGCCCGCGCTCTCCTCGGCCAGCCACTGCGCCACCCGCAGCGACTCGCCCAGCGGGCAGGTCTCCTGAGTGATCGGCAGGATCGCGCCGGCACCGAGCGCACCGCCCACGGCGTCCAGGGAGTTGCGGGAGACGATCGCCTCGTTGACCGTCGCCGCGTCGATCCACTTGCCGTGGTAGCCGCCGGTCAGCACGCCCTGCGGGACCGGCGGGGCGCCGGCCAACTGCAGGACGTAGCGCAGCGGTACGCCGGTGGGGACCTCGATCACCATCGGGCGGGCGACGGCGCCGGAGACCGTGAGCATGACGGTGCCCGGCTCGTCGTACAGCCCGGTGTTGCCGTAGCGCTCCGGACCGATGCGCGCGGCGATCGCCAGCTGCGCGAAGGTCTCGGCGTTGGACAGGAGCGTGGGCGCGCCGCCGACGCCGTTCTGCGAGGCGCTGACCTTGCGGCCGGGCGGGATGGCCGGGCCGCCGTCGATGGAACGGATCAGCGAGGCCGCCGCTCCGGTGACCATACGGACGGGATTGCGCTGCACGCGTGCGCGTAGAGCCGATCTGCGGCCGTTGCTGAGGCCGCGCTCGGCGAGGGCGGCCTCCATGGAGCGCTGGGTGGACTCCCGGGTGACGCCTATGACGAGCGTGCGGGCACCCAGGGCTTCGGCGGCCAGGAGGGCGCCGTCCAGGATGAGGTGCGGGGCACGGTTGATGAGCACCGTGTCCTTGCGGCAGGCGGGTTCGTCCTCGCTGCCGTTGACGACGACGACCGGTCGGACGCCGCGCTTGATCGCCGCCTCGGCGACCGAGCGCAGCTTCTTGTGGAAGGGGAAGCCGGCACCGCCGCGCCCCTTCAGGTTGATGGCTTCGGACAGCTTCGCGAGCTGCTCGCCGCCCATGGGTTCGAGCGGCCCATGCACCTTGAGGTGCATGGGCAGGTCAAGTCGTTCGACAAGGTCGAAGCCCGACGTGAGCTGGGGAAGACCGACCACGCGGACTTCTGGTACGTCGGGCAGGGCCTCGTTCACCTATAGCCTCCGGAAGGCGTGTTCCAAGGTTCGCCCGATCCCGGTGAGTCGTAGTCGTACGACTGACCGGGCGTTGGATCAGTGGCGGGACCGCTGTTGTACGTGTCGTTGGGGTTGTACGTGCCGTACATGGTGTTCGACTCACCAGTGTCGCGTACATCACCCGTGAGATAGCTGGCGGTGCCCGAATTACCGCCATAGGTCGGGATGTTGTAGCCCGTGTCCTGGAGTGGGTCGTAGGCCGAGGGGGGTGCCTCGCCGACCGGCGGCGGGGACGGGATCGGCCAGCTGCCGGAGGTGCTGCTGTCCATGCGCGCGATGGGGTCGGTCGCGGCCTGCATGTCCATCGGCATGTCCATGCGCGCGGTCTGGCCGGTGTCGAAGGGCTGCTGGGCGCCCGGCGACATGGCGCGATAGGCGGCGGCGAACCCGCTGCCCGCGGGTTCCGGGGCCGGGGGTGCCTGGTAGGCGGGGATGGAGCCGGTCTGGGTCAGGCCCTCGTAGCCGGGCAGGGCCGACTCCGAGCGCCGGCCGGCGGACTCGGGTGCCCTGCGGCTCTCGCGGCCCGGTGCGGCGCTCTCCGCCGCCCTCCTGGCCCGGCTGGCCTCCAGCTCCTCACGACCAGGCCGCTCCTCGGCGCCGAGCAGCATGGCGACCCGGTCGGTGACCTTGCGCTTGAACGGGCGCGGTGCCGCGCGGAGGGCGAGGGCGGCTATGACGCCGAGCACGCAGAGCGCGTACATGTACGTGAAGATCGGGGCCTTCACCGCACGCCCCGCGTACAGGCCGTGGACCAGACCGGCACACCAGGCTGGGTAGGCCAGCATGTGCATCGCCCGCCAGCGGGCCGCGACCGGCGCGGGGGACGCGAACCGGTTACGCAGGGCGCCGGTGATGCCGACGAAGATCATGAGCTGTCCGGCCAGGGTGCCGAGACCTATGAGGCCCCCGCTGCTGCTGAACCCGAGGCCGAAAGGGATGAACGCGGCGATCCACGTCGTGTGGCCGAGGGTGATTTTGATCCCGATGTGCAGGAGAAGGAACGCGATGGAGCCCACCGCGGTGATCCGGTGCACGCCCTGGGCGACGATCCGCTGCCGGGTGTTGAGGATCAGCCGGTCCTGCGCGACCAGCCCCCAGATCACGGAGCAGGTGAGGAGGACAAGCGTCACCACGCCCGCCCCGAAGTTGAGGAAGTCCTGGAGCCAGACACCTCCGTACACCACGACCAGAGGGATGGCCAGCAGAAAGACGGCCGTCGCCACCCCATAGGCCGACCGGCCCGTCCTGGGGAGCGTGCTGTTGCTACTACGAGGGTTCATGGGGGCAACTCCGAGCGGTTCGGGAAGGCGGTCCCGCTGCCGCACTCTAAGTGGCGCCATACCGATGGGTACGACGTTTGAGTTATTGCGTTGTTATCAAACGGTCGCGGGGCTGTTGCGATGCCCCTTAGTAGCTGTTACGCGAAGTAACCATTGGTCTTGATTCAGTTCCTGTGTCGGATCGGACGGTTGCGCTCGACTGCGGCGGCGAGTGCGGCACCCGGTGCCAAAGAGGCATACGTAAGTTCGTCGCGGCTTGCTCAACGGCTGCGGTACTCTGACGCCATGCGTGCCGTACGCCTTCTGCTTAGCGAGCCGCGCTGATCAGTCCCGACCACCGGTGAAGACGTGGTCGGAATCGGCGCGGCGTCCCCTCCTGTGCGAGGGGATTTTTCGTTTCCGGACGACACAGCCGCTGGCAGAGACGATCGATGGAGCTTTGAGGACCATGAGCGAGACGAACCCCGCTGCCCCCGCCGAGGTGGCCGCGCCGCACCGCTACACGGCCGCCGTCGCGGCCGAGATCGAGGCACGCTGGCAGGACTTCTGGGACGCCGACGGCACCTACGCGGCCCCGAACCCCAAGGGCGACCTGGCGGGCGACCCGGAGCTGGTCGCCAGGCCCAAGAAGTTCATCATGGACATGTTCCCCTACCCCTCCGGTGCGGGACTCCACGTCGGCCACCCGCTGGGCTACATCGCCACCGACGTCTTCGCCCGCTTCCAGCGGATGACCGGCCACAACGTCCTGCACACCCTGGGCTTCGACGCCTTCGGCCTGCCCGCCGAGCAGCACGCCGTGCAGACCGGCGAGCACCCGCGGATCACCACCGAGGCCGCGATCAACAACATGAAGTCCCAGCTGCGCAGGCTGGGCCTGGGCCACGACAGGCGCCGGTCGTTCGCCACGATCGACCCGGACTACTACAAGTGGACCCAGTGGATCTTCCTGCAGATCTTCAACTCCTGGTACGACGACGAGGCGAAGAAGGCCCGCCCGATCTCCGAGCTGGTCGCGCAGTTCGAGTCCGGTGAGCGTCCGGTTCCCGGGGGTCGTGCCTGGGCCGCCCTGTCCGCCGCCGAACGGGCCGACGTCCTGGGCGAGTACCGCCTGGCGTACGCCTCCGACGCGCCGGTCAACTGGTGCCCGGGCCTGGGCACCGTGCTGGCCAACGAGGAGGTCACCTCCGACGGCCGCTCCGAGCGCGGCAACTTCCCGGTCTTCAAGGCCAAGCTGCGCCAGTGGAACATGCGGATCACCGCGTACGCCGACCGTCTGCTGGACGACCTGAACGAGCTGGACTGGCCCGAGGCCATCAAGCTGCAGCAGCGCAACTGGATCGGCCGCTCCGAGGGCGCCCGCGTCGACTTCCCCGTCGACGGCGAGGCGATCACAGTCTTCACCACGCGCCAGGACACGCTGTTCGGCGCGACCTACATGGTGCTGGCCCCCGAACACCCGCTGGTCGAGAAGTTCACCCCGGCCGCCTGGCCCGAGGGCACGCACGACGTGTGGACCGGCGGGCACGCCACCCCGGCCGAGGCCGTCGCCGCCTACCGCGCGCAGGCCGCCTCCAAGTCGGACGTCGAGCGCCAGGCCGAGGCCAAGGACAAGACGGGTGTCTTCACCGGGGTGTTCGCGACCAACCCGGTCAACGGCGAGCAGATCCCCGTCTTCATCGCCGACTACGTGCTGATGGGCTACGGCACCGGCGCGATCATGGCCGTACCGGCGCACGACACGCGTGACTTCGCCTTCGCGCGCGCCTTCGAGCTGCCGATCCGCTGCGTGGTCGAGCCGAGCGACGGCCGGGGCACGGACGCGTCGACGTGGGACGACGCCTTCGCCTCGTACGACGCCAGGATCGTGAACTCGCACGGCGAGGGCGTCTCCCTGGACGGCCTGGGCGTGACCGAGGCCAAGGCCCGCATCACCGAGTGGCTGCAGCGCGAGGGCATCGGCGAGGGCACCGTCAACTTCCGGCTGCGTGACTGGCTGTTCAGCCGTCAGCGCTACTGGGGCGAGCCCTTCCCGATCGTCTACGACGAGGACGGCATCGCCCACTCGCTGCCCGAGTCGATGCTGCCGCTGGAGCTGCCCGAGGTCGAGGACTACTCGCCGCGCACCTTCGACCCGGACGACGCGGACACCTCCCCGGAGACCCCGCTGTCCCGCAACGAGGACTGGGTCAACGTCACCCTGGACCTGGGCGACGGCCGCGGCCCCCGTCCGTACCGCCGTGAGACCAACACCATGCCCAACTGGGCCGGTTCCTGCTGGTACGAACTGCGCTACCTGGACCCGCACAACAGTGAGCAGCTGGTCGACCCAGAGATCGAGCAGTACTGGATGGGCCCGCGCGCGGGGCAGCCGCACGGTGGTGTCGACCTGTACGTCGGCGGCGCCGAGCACGCCGTGCTGCACCTGCTGTACGCGCGCTTCTGGTCCAAGGTCCTGTTCGACCTGGGGCACATCTCGTCTCCCGAGCCCTTCCACAAGCTGTTCAACCAGGGCATGATCCAGGCCTTCGTCTACCGCGACAGCCGTGGTTTCGCGGTGCCGGCCGCCGAGATCGAGGAGCGCGACGGTCAGTTCTTCTACGCCGGTGAGCCCGTCAAGCGCGAGCTGGGCAAGATGGGCAAGTCCCTGAAGAACGCCGTCACCCCCGAGGCGATCTGCGAGGAGTACGGCGCCGACACCCTGCGCCTGTACGAGATGGCGATGGGCCCGCTGGACGTCTCCCGACCGTGGGACACGCGCGCGGTGGTCGGCCAGTACCGGCTGCTGCAGCGGCTGTGGCGCAACATCGTCGACGAGGCCACCGGAGAGGTGACCGTCACCGACACCGAGCCCGACGAGGCCACGCTGCGTGCCCTGCACAAGGCGATCGACGGGGTCCGCCAGGACCTGGAGGGCCTGCGCTTCAACACGGCCATCGCCAAGGTCACGGAGCTGAACAACCACCTGACCAAGGCGGGCGGCGCGGTGGCGCGCCCGGTCGCCGAGGCGCTGGTGCTGCTGATCACGCCGCTGGCCCCGCACATCGCCGAGGAACTGTGGCGCAAGCTGGGCCACACCGACTCGGTCGTCCACCAGGACTTCCCGGTCGCCGACCCGCAGTACGTCGTGGACGAGACCGTGACCTGCGTGGTCCAGGTCAAGGGCAAGGTCAAGGCCCGCCTGGAGGTCTCGCCGGCCATCTCCGACGACGAGCTGGAGAAGGTCGCGCTGGCCGACGAGAAGGTCGTGGCGGCGCTGGACGGGGCGGACATCCGCAAGGTGATCGTGCGGGCGCCGAAGCTGGTGAACATCGTTCCGGCGTAGTGCCGGGCGGAACCCGGGCCCCCTAGGGGTCGCGTGCGGGCAGGTTCGGGGTTCTTCCGGAACTCCGGGCCTGCCCGCTGCGTTTACCTTTGAAGAGCGGCGCGGGAAGTGCCGCGCCGGGCGGAGGAGGAGACGTGGAAGCAGTGATCGCGATAGTGGCCCTGCTTTTCGTGCTCTTCGTGGCCCTGGGCGCCTACGCGACGGTGAAGGTGGTCGGCGCCGCCAAGCGCGGAGTGGACCGCACCATCACCCAGGCCCGGCGCACGGTCGAGGACCACACCCTGCGCGCCAAGTCCTTCGCCCAGCTCGGCCCGGCGGGCGAGCTGGCCAAGCTGCGGCTGAAGCTGCGCACCTCGATGCGGGCCACCCAGGACGCGCTGCACGCGGGCGCGGCCGACGACGAATCCCTCAAGGAGTCCCTCGGTCTCTTCCAGCGGCTCAGCGCGCACGGCCACGAGCTGGACGGTGAACTGAGGCGCCTGGAGTCCGAGCCCGACCGGGCGACGCTGGCCGAGCGCCTGCCTGGACTGCGGGAGCGCACCGAGCGCATCACAGAGTCGGCGGACTCCCTGCGCTGGGCGGCACGTGACCGCGCGCGCCGCTTCGCCGACGACGACCTGGACACACTGAGCGCCCAGATCGACGTCGAGTCAGGCGCTCTGCGCCACTGGACGAAAACCGAGCCCATCGCGACACCGGCCCCGTGGCCCCAGGCTTCACCCGCCGACGCCGACGCCGACGCCGGCCCAGAGCAGCAGACCTGGCCCGAGACGCCCCGCTCCCGCACCGCCGAGGAACCGACGCGGCCCGCCATCACCCGGCCGGGCCCTCGCCCCACCTATCCCTGGCAGAAGAAACCCCGTCCCGAGAGCACTACTTGATCCGGACACGGCAGCCCCGGGTCACAGGGGCCGGGCTGCCAGCCGGACGCTACGGCAGGTAACCTCCAGCTCATGTCCCGCCATGTCGCGATCGTCACGGATTCAACGGCCTACCTGCCGCAGGGGACGATGGAGCGGCACGGCATCACCGCGGTACCCCTGACCGTGGTCCTGGGCGACCGCGCGCTGGAAGAGGGCACCGAGATCACGGCCCGGTCCCTGGCCCAGGCCCTCCAGAAGCGACGGCCCGTCACCACCTCGCGGCCCAGCCCCCAGGCATTCGCGGAGCACTACCGCAAGGTCGCCGAGTCCGGTGCCACCGGCATCGTGTCGCTGCATCTGTCCGCCGAGCTCTCCGGAACCTACGACGCGGCGGTCATGGCGGCGCGTGAGGCGCCGGTGCCGGTGCGCGTGGTCGACACCGGGATGATCGCCATGGCCCTCGGGTTCTGCGCGCTCGCCGCCGCCGAGGCCGCGGAGGCGGACGGCACGGTGGACGAGGCCGTCACGGCCGCGGAGAAGCGGGCCGCGGGCACATCCGCGTACTTCTACGTCGACACCCTCGACTATCTGCGCCGCGGCGGACGGATCGGGGCCGCGCAGGCCCTCCTGGGCTCCGCGCTCGCCGTCAAGCCCCTGCTGAAACTCGTGGACGGGCGGATCGAGCCCCTGGAGAAGGTGCGGACGGCGTCCAAGGCCATCGCCCGCCTGGAGGAGATCGCCGCGGACCGGGCCGGCAGCGCGCTGGTCGACATCGCGGTCCATCATCTCTCCGCCTCCGACCGGGCGTCGGCCCTCGCGGACCGGCTGCGGGCGCGGGTGACGGGACTTGCCGACCTGCATGTGAGCGAGGTCGGGGCGGTGATCGGGGCGCACACGGGGCCCGGGCTGCTGGGGGTCGTGGTCTCGCCTCGGTGACGGGCGTGAGGTCGTCGACGGGGGCGTGAGGTCGTAGAGGTGGGGTTCGTCACTCGTCCGGGTGGCGGAGTTTTCCACAACCGGTGGGTAATCCCCGGGAATTGACCAAGATCATCACGAGTGGGCGGAAGTGCCCGATCCTCGGTGCATGGCATTTCGATCACGCTCACGTACAGCGACGGCGACCAGCGGGCCGGGACGCGGCCCCCATTCCGACGGACGTTCACGGCACCGCCGACGGCCCGCCGCCCGTGGCCGGGCCGGACATCGGCATGCCGCCTCGGCCGACGAACTCCAGCGGCGGGCGGAGGTGCTCTTCGCGGAACGGGCGGGGGAACGGAGGGACTCGGGGAAGGGGCCGCCGTCGGGCGTGGACGACGAGGTGACGGGGGTCGGTCCGGAGCGCCTGTCGGCGGAAGGGCACGTCGATGTCGCCGAGGTCGGTTCGGCCGCCGATGCGGTTGAGTTCGTGGAGAGGGCTCGTTGGGGAGCGGGTGCTGCCGGCGAGGGCCGACGGGATGGGGGGTTGGCGGAGAGGGGCCGGCCTGGTCGTGGGTTTGTGGAGGGGGGCAGGCCTGATCGCGGCTCCGGCGAGGGGACCGGGCAGGACGGTGGTGTTGCGGAAGGGGCACGGCTTGGGCGCGGTTCTCTGGAGGGGGCTTGGCCAAACAGCGGTCTTGCGGAGGAAGTTTTCCAAGGCGGTCGTGCTGCGGAGGAGGGCTGGCCGGACGGTGGTGTTGCGGAGGAAGTTTTCCGAGGCGGTCGTGCTGCGGAGGAAGGCTGGCCGGACGGTGGTGTTACGGAAGCCCGGCCTGACCGCGGTTCTGTAGCGGGGGTGCGGCCGGATGGCAGTCCTGGGGAAGGGAGTTGGCGAGACACCGCAAGCAGGCCCGGCGTCCGGCAAGGTCCCGATTCCGGGGGCGGGGACTGGCGGGAGCGGGCCGGGTTGGCTCTGCGGGAACGGATGCCGGTGTGGTTGCAGACGCGGTGCGGGCTGGAGCGGCGGAACGTGGTCGCGCTCTCCGTACTGCTCGTCGTGGCGGCGGTGTTCGCCCTGCAGCACTTCTGGACGGGCCGGACACAGTCCGTCCAGGCACCCGAAGTGGTGCGCGCGGCGGCTCCGTTCGGGCAGACCGGCGCGGAGGGCGGCCAGACCGGAGAGGGTGGACCGCGAGGGGCAGCCGAGTCGGCCGTCTCGGGCGGGGTCACGAACACGGCGGGGCCGGCCGGGGCCGAGATCGTCGTGGACGTCAGCGGGAAGGTCCGTGAGCCCGGGATCCAGCGGCTGCCGGCCGGTGCGAGGGTCGCCGACGCGTTGAAGGCGGCCGGTGGCGTGCGACCGGGCACGAACACCAACACGCTCAACCGCGCGCGGTTCCTCGTGGACGGGGAGCAGGTGGTCGTCGGCGGCCCGGCCGGACCCGCACCCGTGCCGGGCACGGGCGGTCCCGTCACCGGCGGCCCGGCAGGTACCGCGGCGGCTCCCGTCCCCTTGAACACGGCCACCGTGGACCAGCTCGACACCCTGCCCGGCGTCGGCCCCGTGCTCGCCCAGCACATCGTCGACTACCGCACCCAGCACGGCGGGTTCCGCTCGGTGAACGAACTGCGCGAGGTCAACGGCATCGGCGACCGCCGCTTCGCCGATCTGCGGAATCTGGTACGGCCATGAGGAACGGGTCGGAGGCGCGGCGAACGCATGAGGACGAGGCGCGTGCTCGGGTCACCGTGCACGCCGCCTCAGGGAAGCGGCTCGGGGAAGCCCACCCGCGCCAGGAGGGGCCCGCGGATCTGCGGCTGGTACCGGCGGCGCTCGCCGCCTGGGGCACTGCCGCTGTGACCCTGGACGCGTCGTCGGCGTGGGTCACGGGGTTGGTGGCCGGCTGTCTGGCCCTCGCCTGCGTGTTGTTGTCGGGACTCCGGCGCGGGGTGCGGGGCCTCGGCGGAGGTGGCCGGGTGCCGGTCGCCGCCGTGCTGCTCTGTGTCGCGGCGGCCGCTGTGTCCGCCGGGCTGCACGGGGCCGATCTGCGGCGGGGACCGGTGCCCGCGCTGGCCCGGCAGTACACCACCGTGACCGCCGAGGTCCAGGTGACCTCCGACCCTCGGCTGACCCGGCCCCGGATCACGGGGGACCACGCCGCCCCGCCCGCCGTCGTCATCGGCGCCGACGTCCGGCGGGTGGAGACGGAGGACGGGAGGGTGGTGGCGACACGGGCGCCGGTGCTGCTGATCGTCGATGCGCGTGCGGGGGTCGGCCCGGGGGCACAGGCGGAGGGCGACGGTCGTTCTGGGAGCCGTGTGGTGACGTCCGGCTCGACGCCTGCCGTGGAAGGTCCCGCTCGATCGCCCTGGCTCGGGTTGTTGCCGTCCACGCGGGTGCGGGTCACCGCGCGTGCCGCGCCGCCGTCGGTCGGGGGTGACCGAGTCGCGGCCGTACTGCGGGTCCGGGATCGGGGAGGACCCGCGATCGTGGGGGAGGCGTCGGGGACCCAGCGGTTTGCGGGGCGGTTGCGGGCAGGGCTGCGGGAAGCCACCGACGGGTTGCCGGCGGATGCCCGGGCGCTGTTGCCGGGGCTGGTCGTCGGGGACACCGCGCGGATCACACCCGAGCTGGACGAGGCGTTCAAGGAGACCGACCTCGCGCACACGCTCGCCGTCTCCGGCAGCAACCTGACGATCCTGCTCGCCCTGCTCATCGGCCCGCCCGGTCTCGCCCAACTCGTCGAGCGACGGGGACTGGCGCCCCGCCTCGGGGTGTCGCTGCGGGCGACCGCGCTGCTCGGCGGTGGGCTCACGCTGGGGTTCGTCGTGGTGTGCCGACCGGACCCGAGCGTGCTGCGGGCCGCGGCCTGCGGGGCTGTCGCACTGCTCGCGCTAGCGACCGGACGCCGCAGATCACTGATCCCGGCGCTGGCGACGGCCGTACTGCTGCTGGTGCTGTACGACCCGTGGCTGGCCCGCAGTTACGGCTTTCTGCTCTCCGTGCTGGCCACCGGGGCCCTGCTCACGCTCGCGCCGCGGTGGAGCCTGGCGTTGCGCCGACGCCGGGTACCGCCGCGGCTGGCGGAGGCGTTGGCCGCCGCGGCCGCCGCGCAGGCCCTGTGCGCGCCGGTGGTGGCCGTGCTGTCGGCGCAGGTGAGCCTGGTGGCGGTGCCGTGCAATCTGCTCGTGGAGTTCGCGGTCGCCCCGGCCACGGTGCTGGGCTTTGCGGCACTGGCGACGGCACCCGTGGCGATGCCGGTGGCCAAGCCTCTGGCCTGGTGCGCGAGTTGGCCCGCCGGATGGATCGCCGACGTCGCCCGGACCGGGGCGTCGTTGCCAGGCGGGGGAGTGGACTGGCCGGGTAGCTGGACGGGAGCGGGGGCGCTCGCTCTCGTCACCGGGGTCCTGCTGCTCGTCGGGCGGCGGCTGCTCAGACATCCCTGGTGGTGTGCCGTCTGCGCGATGGTGTTCGTGCTGGCGGTGGTGCAGCCGCCACCGCTGGCCCGGGTGATCACAGGCTGGCCGCCGCCGGGCTGGCGGCTGGCGATGTGCGACGTGGGCCAGGGCGACGCGACGGTGCTGGCCGCGGGTGAGGCGACGGGTGTGGTCGTGGACGCCGGACCCGATCCGGAACTCGTCGACGGCTGTCTGCACACACTCGGCATCACCAAGGTGCCGCTCGTGGTGCTGACCCACTTCCACGCCGACCATGTGGCGGGGCTCGCCGGGGTGCTGCGGGGGCGGTCGGTGGGGGCGATCGAGACGACGGGGCTGGAGGAGCCGGTGGATCAGGCCGAGTCCGTACGGCGGGAGGCGGCGTCCCGGCGCATTCCGGTGACGCGCGCCGTGGCCGGGGAGGAACGGCGTACGGGGGCCTTGGCCTGGGAGGTGCTGTGGCCGCCGGCGGACCCGGCGGCGGTGGCGGCGGACGGGCCCAACGACGCCAGCGTCACGATGCTCGTACGGACGGCCGGACTGCGCTTCCTCCTGCTCGGGGACCTCGAACCCCCGGCCCAGCAGGAGCTGTTGAGATCGCCTGCGGGTGCGCGGCTGGCTGGGGTGGACGTCCTCAAGGTCGCGCACCATGGTTCGGCCTACCAGGACCCGGAGCTGATACGCCGGGTCGCCCCGCGGCTCGCGCTCATCTCCGTGGGCGCCGACAACTCCTACGGCCATCCGGCCCCCGGTACGGTCGCCGCGCTGCGGGCCGGGGGTGCGGTGGTGCTGCGGACGGACCGGGACGGGGCGCTGGCGGTCGCCGGGACGGGCGGCGGCAGCGATGGTCGTGGCGCGAGTGACGGAAGCCGTGATGGTGGCGCGGGCGGTGGGGAGCTGTGGGTGGCGCGAGACTGGAGGCATGAATCCCACACAGGTTGACGCATATCTCCGCCGCCTGGGAGTCCAGCACCCGGCGTGGCCCACCGTGGAGGTCCTGCGCGAGCTGCATCTGCGCCATCTGCAGACCGTGCCCTTCGAGAACCTGTCGGTCCACCTCGGCGAGGAGATCGTGCTGGAGGAGGAGCGGCTGGTGGAGAAGCTGGTGGGTGCCCGCAGGGGAGGGTTCTGTTACGAATTGAACGGGGCGTTCGGGGCCTTGCTGACCGCGCTCGGCTTCGACGTCACGCTGCTGGCGGGCCGGGTGTACGGGGACGAGGGACGGCTCGGGATCCCGTACGACCATCTCGCGCTGCGGGTGCGGACGGTGGACGGGGGCGAGTGGCTGGCCGATGTCGGGTTCGGGGCGCACAGTCACTATCCGCTGGCGTTCGGGGTGCGGGGTGAGCAGGAGGATCCCGGGGGCACCTTCCGGATCGTCGAGGCGGGGCCCGACGCGGCGGGGGTGCGGGGCGGGGACGGTGCGGTGAAGCAGGGAGGGGGTGACGCCGCGGATCTGGATGTCGTCCTGGGCGGAAGGAGCCAGTACCGGCTGGAGGTGCGGCCCCGGGTGCTCGGTGACTTCGCGGCCGGGGCCTGGTGGCACAGCACCTCTCCGGCCTCGCACTTCACCCAGTCCCTGGTGTGTTCGAGGGTGACGGAGGACGGCGGGCGGATCACGCTCAGCGGCCGGGTCTTCAAGATGACGGCCGCCGACGGGGGGCGGGAGGAACGGGAGTTGGAGACGGACGAGGAGGTTCTGGGCGTGTACCGGGAGAGGTTCGGCATCGAGCTCGGCAGGGTGCCGACAGTGCGCGATCGCGACCGCCACCGTTGATCGGGAAAATGGTGCCGTGAGCGATGTGAGACATGTGCTGGTGCTGCCTGATCGGGATGCCCCGGAGGAGGTCGTCGAGGCGCTCTCGGAGCGGTTCGGGGTGGATGAGGAGCCGCGGGTCGTCCGGGACGCGTTGGCGGGGGAGGACGATGCGGAGGACGCGCAGTGGCTGGTGGTGCTGCGGGATGCGGCGGGACGGTTGGATCCCCGGGAGCTGGAGGAGTTCGTGGGGGAGTGGGACGGGTGGCGGGAGGAGCCGTGACGCTGTGGCCCGGGGGACGGCTCGGGGTGAAGTGAGGGGGCTGCGCCGACGGGGTCGTGATCACCCCCGCTCCAGGGCGCAGGGACTGCACGAGCAGCCTCACCGGCGCCTGCGGACACGAGGCTGTCAGTGCCCCGTGCGATGCTGTACGCGATGGCCAAGAAGACTGCTCATGACGACCTCCTCGCCCCTGTGACCCTTGCTGTGGGGCAGGAGGAGCTGCTGCTCGACCGGGCTGTGCAGGAGGTGGTCGCCGCTGCTCGGGCCACTGACGCGGACACGGATGTGCGGGATCTGGCTCCGGAGCAGTTGCAGCCGGGGACGCTCGCCGAGTTGACCAGCCCGTCGTTGTTCGCGGAGCGCAAGGTCGTGGTCGTGCGCAATGCGCAGGATCTCTCCGCCGACACCGTCAAGGACGTGAAGGCGTATCTCGGGGCGCCCGCCGAGGAGATCATCCTTGTGCTGCTGCACGCGGGGGGAGCGAAGGGCAAGGCGCTGCTGGACGCCGCGCGCAAGGCGGGGGCACGCGAGGTCGCCTGCCCCAAGATGACCAAGCCGGCGGACCGGTTGGCCTTCGTGCGGCAGGAGTTCCGGGGAACCGGGCGCTCCGCCACGCCCGAGGCGTGTCAGGCGCTGGTCGATGCGATCGGGAGCGATCTGCGGGAGCTGGCGTCCGCGGTGTCCCAGCTGGTCGCCGATGTCGAGGGGACGATCGACGAGGCTGTCGTGGGGCGGTACTACACCGGGCGGGCCGAGGCTTCCAGTTTCACCGTCGCCGACAGGGCTGTGGAGGGGCGGGCCGCGGAGGCGTTGGAGGCGTTGCGGTGGTCGTTGTCGACGGGGGTCGCGCCGGTCATGATCACCAGTGCGCTGGCGCAAGGTGTGCGGGCGATCGGGAAGCTGTCGTCGGCCCGGGGCGGGCGGCCCGCTGATCTCGCGCGTGAGCTGGGTATGCCGCCCTGGAAGATCGATCGGGTGCGGCAGCAGATGCGGGGGTGGACGCCGGACGGTGTCTCTGTCGCGCTGCGGGCCGTCGCCGAGGCGGACGCCGGGGTGAAGGGCGGAGGGGACGATCCCGAGTACGCCCTGGAGAAGGCCGTTGTGGCGATCGCTCGGGCGGCCCGGTCTCGGGGGCGCGGCTAGCAGGGCGGCGTTCGGGCGCTGGTCCGGGTGAGAGTTTGGCGAGGGCTCTCGCTGGTCTGGGCGGGCCGCTGGGCTGCCCCTGGTGGGGCGCGCTTCGCCCGGGGCGGTCTCGCCGTCGAGGGCGGGCATCACTGCCGTAACTGGTGCGCGGTATTCCTTTTGACAGTGCGCCAACGCACGTAGTGCACCTACGCGCCCGGGCCGCACATCGACGCAGCCTCGCGTCGCTACGGATGTCGTCCCGCGCTTCGTCGGACACGCCGCGTTGCGACTGCCTCTTCGGACCCCGACTCAACCCCGTCCCCAACGTGCCCACCCTCACCCCCAGGAGGAGAATCGAAGGGGTCAGCCGAACATCGCCGGACAACGGAGAGGTGGCGGTCGTCATGGCTGAGCATCCGCACGCAGTGCTGATTCGTAAGGGGTACGAGGCGTTCACGCACGGGGATATGGACACCCTGCGGGAGCTGATCGCGAAGGATGCCACGCATCACGTGCCCGGTAGTCATCCGCTCTCGGGGGACTTCAAGGGGCAGGACGCGATCATCGACATGTATCAGAGGCTGGGGGAGGCCACCGGCGGGTCGATGCGGCTGGAGTTGCTCGGGATCGCCGTCGACGGGCGTGGGCACGCCGTCGGGATGTCCCGGGTCACGGCCGAGCGGAAGGGGCGGCGCCTGGACGACACCGGATGCATCGTCTTCCGGATCGTCGGGGACAAGGTCACCGATCTCGACGAGTGCGTCGAGGACATCGACAAGAGCAATGAGTTCTGGGCGGACTGACACCCACCGACTCCTGGACCCACCGTTCCTGAACCCACCGGCTGCGAACCCACCGGCTCGTGGACCGCTCGGCTCCGGTACTCACCGACCCCTGAACCCCCGGCTCAAGGGCCACCCACCCCTGCCCCCAGCTCAGCGGACCCACCCATGAAACGAAGACCCCGGCCCCCGCCCTCAGAAAGGGCGACGGTACCGGGGTCCTCGGTTCAAGATGGCGGAGTCACGCCCGCGTGGCGAACGCAGGCCGCGCGTGGCTCCTGGGGGCCGGTCGGGAGCGGATGAGAGAGGGCCCGCTCTGGTCCTTCCGGCAGCTCGGTCCCGTAGGGACGGGACCGCTCAGATCAGGAAAGGTAAGGCTTAGAGGCCCGCGACCTTCGAAGCAAGCGCCGACTTCTTGTTGGCGGCCTGGTTCTTGTGGATGACGCCCTTGGAGACGGCCTTGTCGAGCGCACGCGCAGCAGCGCGCTGGTACTCGGTGGCCTTCTCGGCGTCACCCGCGGCAGCGGCCTCACGGGCCTTGCGGATCGCGGTCTTCAGGGAGGACTTGACGGCCTTGTTGCGCAGCCGAGCCTTCTCGTTGGTCTTGATCCGCTTGATCTGGGACTTGATGTTCGCCACGAATGAGCCTCTACAGGTTCAGGCACGGGCCAGAGGGATTCCGGGTACGGAGATCCCCGGGTTCCGTACCGGGTGATTTCTTGAAGGTGTGCCTCGCGCTGAGAGGGCATGAGACACAGCCACCCAGACTACCAGCGGCCTCGCGAGTGGCCCAAACCGGTCGCCGGTCCCCGCCCGTGGGACCATGGAGGCTACGTATCGATCCGACCCGAGACCGCAGACACTGCGGACGCCTCAAGAATCAGGACCCTGCGTGCCCGCGATCCCCAGCCACGTGCCCGAGCCGAGCCGTACCGACCCGGCTCTGATCCGCAACTTCTGCATCATCGCGCACATCGACCACGGCAAGTCCACGCTCGCCGACCGGATGCTCCAGCTGACCGGTGTGGTCGAACAGCGCCAGATGCGTGCTCAGTACCTCGACCGCATGGACATCGAGCGTGAGCGCGGAATCACGATCAAGTCGCAGGCGGTGCGTCTGCCGTGGGCCCCGACCCACGACAAGAGCAACACGCACATCCTCAACATGATCGACACCCCGGGGCACGTCGACTTCACCTACGAGGTCTCGCGGTCGCTCGCCGCCTGTGAGGGCACCGTCCTCCTCGTCGACGCCGCCCAGGGCATCGAGGCCCAGACCCTCGCCAACCTCTACCTGGCGATGGAGAACGACCTCAAGATCATCCCCGTGCTGAACAAGATCGACCTGCCGGCCGCCCAGCCGGAGAAGTTCTCCGAGGAACTCGCCAACCTCATCGGCTGCGATCCCGCGGACGTGCTCAAGGTCTCCGCCAAGACCGGACTCGGCGTCGAGGCGCTGCTCGACAAGGTGGTCGCGGAGGTTCCCGCCCCGGTCGGCGTCCAGGACGCTCCGGCCCGCGCGATGATCTTCGACTCCGTCTACGACTCCTACCGGGGCGTGGTGACGTACGTACGAGTCATCGACGGACAGCTCAACAAGCGCGAGCGCATCCGGATGATGTCCACGAACGCCACGCACGAACTGCTGGAGATCGGGACCAACTCGCCGGAGATGCTCTCCGCCGACGGTCTCGGTGTCGGCGAGGTGGGCTACATCATCACCGGCGTGAAGGACGTCCGCCAGTCCAAGGTCGGTGACACGATCACCACCCTGAACAAGGGGGCGACCGAGGCGCTCGGCGGTTACAAGGACCCCAAGCCGATGGTCTTCTCTGGCCTGTATCCGCTGGACGGCTCCGACTACCCCGAGCTGCGCGACGCCCTCGACAAGCTCCAGCTCAACGACGCCGCACTGGTCTACGAGCCGGAGACCTCCGCCGCCCTCGGCTTCGGTTTCCGTGTCGGCTTCCTCGGGCTGCTGCACCTCGACGTGATCCGCGAGCGGCTGGAGCGCGAGTTCGGGCTCGACCTGATCGCGACCGCGCCCAACGTGGTCTACCGGGTCCTGATGGAGGACGGCACCGAGCACACCGTCACCAACCCGAGCGAGTTCCCCGAGGGCAAGATCAGCGAGGTGTACGAGCCCGTCGTACGCGCCACGGTCCTCGCGCCCACCGAGTTCATCGGCTCGATCATGGAGCTGTGCCAGACCCGGCGCGGCACCCTGCTCGGCATGGACTACCTCTCCGAGGACCGGGTCGAGATCCGTTACACCCTGCCGCTCGCGGAGATCGTCTTCGACTTCTTCGACCAGCTGAAGTCGAAGACGCGCGGTTACGCGTCGCTGGACTACGAGCCCACCGGTGAGCAGACCTCCAGCCTGGTCAAGGTCGACATCCTGCTGCACGGCGACAAGGTGGACGCCTTCTCCGCGATCACGCACAAGGACGCGGCCTACGCCTACGGTGTGCGGCTCGTCGCCAAGCTGCGCGAGCTCATCCCGCGGCAGGCCTTCGAGGTGCCCATCCAGGCCGCCATCGGCTCCCGGGTGATCGCCCGCGAGACCATCCGCGCCATCCGCAAGGACGTCCTCGCCAAGTGCTACGGCGGTGACATCTCCCGTAAGCGGAAGCTGCTGGAAAAGCAGAAGGAAGGCAAGAAGCGGATGAAGATGGTGGGTTCCGTGGAGGTTCCGCAGGAGGCCTTCATCGCCGTACTTTCCAGCGATGACAGCACGGGGTCGGGCAAGGGCAAGAAGTAGTCGGCGCCTGCCGTCGACACCAGGGGCCCGTAGCAGCAGGTGCGGCGGGCCCCTCAGTGTGTGAGCAGTCGCGCTCTGTAGGAATTGAACCCTCCCCCGGCCGAGGCAGCGGGATCCTGACTCACGTTGCTCGGTCGCCCAGCGGGCGGTCGAGACTTACACGATCAACATCAGCCGGGTTGGAACCAGCCCGGTTGACAGCAAGTGTCAAGGAGTGGCACGTGCTTGGTTCTCGCAACGCACTGCACACAGCATGGAGAGCTCACGGGTGAAGAATCCGGGGATTTGGAAGATCGCAGACCAGGACCCCTTACGCAGCAGCCGGTCGGCCTTTACTCTGAGGCCTGCTCGATAGTTACTCGCGAGTTAAACAACAGCCGCAACCTGAGAGCCAGCCGCACTGTCGCGGGCCCGGAGGATGTCGTGAGCGACACACAGACACTGATCGAGAACCGCCCGCCGAGTGTGGCGACCGTCTTCCTGGAGCGGGTTGCGGCCACGCCGGACGCGGAGGCGTACCGGTACCCGGTGCCGGCGGCCTCCGGCCAGGGGCCGGACGACTGGAAGTCGCTCAGTTGGGCGCAGGCCGCGGAGCGCGTGTACGCCATCGCGGCCGGGCTGATCGAACTGGGAGTGCAGCCGGAGCAGCGGGTCGCCCTCGCCTCCTCGACCCGGCTCGACTGGATCCTCGCGGACCTCGGCATCATGTGCGCCGGCGCCGCGACGACCACGGTCTACCCGCAGACCAACGCCGACGAGTCGGCGTTCATCCTCTCCGACTCCGAGAGCCGGGTGCTGATCGCGGAGGACGCGGCCCAGCTCGCCAAGGCGGTCGAGAAGCGCGGCGAGCTGCCCGCGCTCACCCATGTCGTGGTGATCGACCCTGCCGGTGTCGAGACCGCCGACTGGATCCTGACCCTCTCCGAGCTGGAGGCCCGTGGCGCCGCCCGCCTGGAGAAGGACCCCGACCTGATCAAGGAGCGGGTCGGTGCGATCACCAAGGACCAGCTCGCGACGCTGATCTACACCTCCGGCACCACCGGCCGTCCCAAGGGTGTACGGCTGCCGCACGACAACTGGGCCTACATGGCGAAGGCGACCGCCGCGACCGGGCTGATCAGCGGCGAGGACGTGCAGTACCTGTGGCTGCCGCTCGCCCACGTCTTCGGCAAGGTGCTCACCTCCGGGCAGATCGAGGTCGGGCACGTCACCGCCGTCGACGGCCGCGTGGACAAGATCATCGAGAATCTGCCGGTCGTGCAGCCGACGTACATGGCGGCCGTCCCGCGCATCTTCGAGAAGGTCTACAACGGGGTCGCGGCGAAGGCCCGTGCCGGCGGTGGCGCCAAGTACAAGATCTTCCAGTGGGCCGCCGAGGTGGGCCGCGAGTACGCCAAGGCCACCCAGGACAACTTCCGGCGCACCGGGGTCGCCTCCGCGCCCTTCGGGCTGAGCGCCAAGCACAAGGTGGCCGACGCGCTGGTCTTCGCGAAGATCCGCGAGGCCTTCGGCGGGAACCTGCGGGCGTGTGTGTCCGGGTCCGCCGCTCTCGCGCCGGAGATCGGCTACTTCTTCGCCGGCGCCGGCATCCACATCCTCGAGGGCTACGGCCTCACGGAGTCCTCCGCAGCCTCCTTCGTGAACCCCGGCGAGGCCTACCGCACCGGCACGGTCGGCAAGCCGCTGCCCGGCACGGAGGTCCGTATCGCGGACGACGGGGAGATCCTGCTGCGGGGGCCGGGGATCATGGAGGGCTACCACGGGCTGCCCGAGAAGACGGCCGAGGTCCTCGAGGCCGACGGGTGGTTCCACACCGGGGACATCGGTGAACTGTCGCCCGACGGGTACCTGCGGATCACCGACCGCAAGAAGGACCTCATCAAGACGTCCGGCGGCAAGTACATCGCGCCCGCCGAGGTCGAGGGGCAGTTCAAGGCGGTGTGCCCGTACGTCTCCAACATCCTGGTGCACGGAGCGGACCGGAACTTCTGCACGGCGCTCATCGCGCTGGACGAGGTGTCGATCCTCGAGTGGGCCAAGGAGAACGGGCTCGAGGGGAAGTCGTATGCGGAGGTCGTCGCCGCGCCCGTCACGGTGTCCATGGTCGAGGGCTATGTGAAGCAGCTCAACGAGGGGCTTCAGCGGTGGCAGACGATCAAGAAGTTCCGGTTGCTGCCGCGGGATCTCGATGTGGAGCACGGTGAGATCACGCCGAGTCTGAAGCTGAAGCGGCCGGTCGTGGAGCGGGAGTACAAGCACCTCATCGACGAGATGTACGCGGGGTCCCGGGAGGCGTAGGGACGGCTGGGGAGCGTGCGCGGCTTGCGGTGCGTTGTGGCTGGTCGCGCGGTTCCCCGCGCCCCTGGGTGAAACACCTCAACGTTTCTCCAGGAGGTGCCGGAGTTCTTTGATCCTCACCTGCTGAGATTCCGTCAGTTCCGGCTCCAGTTCGGCCAGTTGCCTGGACACCTCCTCGTAATCGATCCTCTGCTGTGCCAGCAACCGCTCCAGCTGCCGGTTCTTCCGGTGCAGGTCCAGGAACACGCTCACCTTCGCCCGCAGCACCCAGGGATCGAAGGGCTTGGTCAGATAGTCCGCGGCGCCGGTCGCGTAGCCGCGGAAGGCGTAGCCGGAGTCGTCCGTGCCGGTGAGGAAGATGATCGGGACGTCCTTCGTCTGGTCCAGGCGTTTGATGTTCGCCGCCGTCTCGAAGCCGTCCATGCCCGGCATGCGCACGTCCAGCAGGACGAGCGCGAACCGGCGGCGGAGCAGGGCCTTCATCGCCTCCTCGCCCGAACGGGCGCGGATCAGCGGTTCGTTGAGGGACCCGAGGACCGCCTCCAGTGCGATCAGGTTGTCCTCCATGTCGTCGACCAGGAGGATGCCGGCACTGTCGTCGGTCCTTGCCTCAGCGTTCATGTGACTGCCTCATTCAGTCGTCGGTGGGCTGAACCACCGCCTCCTCGGAGTCGGTCCGCTCCTGCGTCTCAGCGCCCTCGGGGTCCAGGAGCGCGCATACGACGGTCAGCAGCTGGTCGACGTCCACCGGCTTGGGTACGTAGTCGTTGGCGCCGCGCGCGATCGACTTCTCACGGTCTCCGGGCATCGCCTTCGCGGTGAGCGCGACGATGGGCAGGCCGGTCCAGCGCGGGGTGCGGCGGATGGCGGCGATGGTCTCGTAGCCGTCCATCTCCGGCATCATGATGTCCATCAGGACGAGTTCGACGTCCGGGTTGCGTTCCAGGGTCTCGATGCCCTCGCGGCCGTTCTCCGCGTACAGGACCGGCATGCCGACGCGGCCCAGCACATGGGTGAGGGCGAAGACGTTGCGGATGTCGTCGTCGACGATCAGCACCCTTCTGCCGGACAGCACCTGGCCCGCCCGGCCCGCCTTCCACGCCTCCAGCCTGGTGGGCGCCGGCCACGAGTCCTCGGCGTCGTGCGCGGTCGGATAGGGCTCGGTGGACAGGTCCTCCGGGCCCGGCAGGGCCTGGTCCTCGGTGGTCGGGCCGGTCGCGGTGTGGCCGGGGCTGACGACGGGGACGTAGAGCGTGAAGGTGGAGCCCTTGCCCGGCTCGCTCTCGGCGACGATACGGCCGCCCAGCAGGCCCGCGATCTCCCGGCTGATGGACAGACCGAGCCCGGTGCCGCCGTACTTGCGGTTGGTGGTGCCGTCGGCCTGCTGGAACGCCTCGAAGATCACCGGGAGTTTCTCCCGCGCGATGCCGATGCCGGTGTCGGAGACCGCGAACGCGACCACGTCGTCGCTGTCGCGGACGTACCGGCGCTCGGGGTCCTTTATGCGGGTCACGCGCAGCTCGACCCGGCCCGAGGCGGTGAACTTGATCGCGTTGGAGAGCAGGTTGCGCAGGATCTGCTGCAGCCGCTGCTCGTCCGAGTACATCTCGCGCGGCACGGCCTCGCCGACCGCCACCTCGAAGGCGAGCCCCCGGTCCAGGGTGAGGGGGCGGAAGGTGGCGTGGACGTAGTCGAGCAGCTTGATCAGCGGCAGCTTCTTCGGGCGTACGTCCATCCGGCCGGCCTCGATCTTCGAGAGGTCCAGGATGTCGTTGATCAACTGCAGCAGGTCGCTGCCCGACCGGTGGATCGTCGTGGCGAACTGGACCTCCTGGTCGGAGAGATGGCCGTCCGGGTTGTCCGACAGGAGGCGGGCCAGGATCAGCAGGGAGTTCAGCGGCGTGCGCAGTTCGTGCGACATGTTCGCCAGGAACTCCGACTTGTACTGGGAGGAAGTTGCCAACAGGGCTGCCTTCTCCTCCAGTTCCGCGTTCGAGCGCTGCAACTCCGCCTGCTGCATCTGGAGTTCGTCCGAGCGTTCCTGGAGCTGCATGGCCAGGCGCTGGGACTCGCCCAGCAGGGACTCGGTGCGGGAGTTGGCGATGATGGTGTTGATGGCGACGCCGATGGTGTTCACGAACTGGTCGAAGAAGGCCAGGTGGACATCGGAGAAGCGGGAGAAGGAGGCGAGCTCGATGACGCCCAGGAGCTTGTCCTCGAAGAGGATCGGGATGATCACGACACTGGCGGGAGCGGCCTCGCCGAGCCCGCTGTTGATCTTGATGTAGTCCGGCGGAGCCTCCTCCACCAGGATCCGCTTCTTCTCGCGGGCCGCCTGGCGGACCAGGCCGTGGACCGGCATGCCCCCGGTGTCGACGGTCGCGCCCTGCGCCGAGCCGTAGCCCGCGATGAAAGCCAGTCCCTTTGCAGGAACGGTTGTGCGCAGAGAGGCGCCGTCCTCGTCCGGGTCGGCCAGGAAGAACGCCCCGTACTGGGCGTTCACCAGCGGGGTCAGCTCGCGCAGGATCAGGTCGGCGACCTCCATCAGGTCTCGGTGGCCCTGCATCAGGGCTGCGAGACGGGCGAGGTTCGACTCCAGCCAGTCCTTCGCGCGGGTCGTCTCGCGGAGGTTGGCCACCATCAGGTTGATGTTGTCCTTGAGCTCGGTGACCTCGCCCTGGGTCTCCACGGTGATGGCGCGGGACATGTCGCCCTGGGCCACCGCGGAGGCGACCTCGGCGATCGCCCGGACCTGGGTGGTCAGGTTGGAGGCCAGTTCGTTGACGTTCGTCGTCAGCCGCTTCCAGGTGCCGTACACGCCCTCGACCCGTGCCTGGCCGCCGAGTTGGCCCTCGGAGCCCACCTCACGGGCCACGCGGGTGACCTCGGAGGAGAAGGAGGAGAGCGTGTCGACCATGGTGTTGATGGCGGTCTTCAGCTCCAGGATCTCGCCGCGGGCGTCCACGTCGATCTTCTTGGAGAGGTCGCCGTTGGCCACCGCCGTGGTCACCTGGGCGATGTTGCGGACCTGCGAAGTGAGGTTGTCCGCCATGTAGTTGACGTTGTCGGTCAGGTCCCGCCAGACCCCGGAGACCCCCAGCACCTGGGCCCGGCCGCCCAGCCTGCCGTCGGTGCCGACCTCGCGGGCCACGCGGGTCACCTCGTCGGCGAAGGCGCGCAGCTGCTCCACCATCGTGTTGACGGTGTCCTTCAGTTCGAGGATCTCACCGCGCGCGTCGACGGTGATCTTCTTCGACAGGTCACCGTTGGCGACGGCGGTGGTGACCTGGGCGATGTTGCGGACCTGCGAAGTCAAATTCAGCGCCATGAAGTTGACGTTGTCGGTGAGGTCTTTCCAGACCCCGCTGACGCCCCGCACCTGCGCCTGGCCGCCGAGGTTTCCCTCGGTGCCGACCTCGCGGGCCACGCGGGTCACCTCGTCCGCGAAGGCGGAGAGCTGGTCGACCATGGTGTTGATGGTCGACTTCAGTTCCAGGATCTCGCCCTTCGCCTCCACCGTGATCTTCTTGCCGAGGTCGCCCTGGGCCACCGCCGTCGACACCAGCGCGATGTTGCGGACCTGCGACGTCAGGTTGTCGGCCATGAAGTTGACGTTGTCGGTGAGGTCTTTCCAGACCCCGCTGACGCCCCGCACCTGGGCCCGGCCGCCGAGGTTTCCCTCGGTGCCGACTTCCCGGGCCACGCGGGTCACCTCGTCCGCGAAGGCGGAGAGCTGGTCGACCATGGTGTTGATGGTCGACTTCAGTTCCAGGATCTCGCCCTGCGCGTCCACGGTGATCTTCTGACTCAGATCGCCGTTGGCCACGGCCGTGGTCACCTGTGCGATGTTCCGCACCTGCGATGTCAGGTTCGACGCCATGAAGTTGACGTTGTCGGTGAGGTCCTTCCAGACCCCGGACACCCCGCGGACCTGGGCCCGGCCGCCCAACTGGCCCTCGGTGCCGACCTCGCGGGCCACCCGGGTGACCTCGTCGGCGAAGGCGGAGAGCTGGTCGACCATTGTGTTCACGGTCAGTTTCAGTTCGAGCAGCTCGCCCGTCGCCTCGACCGTGACCGTGCGGGTCAGGTCGCCGCGGGCCACCGCCGTGGTCACCAGGGCGATGTCCCGGACCTGTGCGGTCAGCCGGGAGGCCATGGTGTTGACCGCCTCGGTCACATCGCGCCAACTGCCCGAGAGACCCGTCACCTTGGCCCGCCCGCCGAGCCGGCCCTCGGTACCGACCTCACGGGCCACCCGGGTCACCTCGCCGGTGAACAGGGAGAGCTGGTCGACCATCTTGTTCACGGCCCGGCCAAGACGCCGTAGATCACCGCGCAGCTGCCGGTTGCCGTCGTGCAGGTCGACCCGCTGGGTCAGGTCGCCGCCGGCCACCGCGTCCAGGACCCGGGTCGCGTTGGCGGCCGGGGCCACCAGGGCGTCGAGCAGCTGGTTCACGTCGTCGACCCGGGAGGTCCACGAGCCCTGCCCCGGGCTGGGGGAGAGCCGTTCGTCGAGCCGGCCGTGCCGCACCAGCTCCCGCTTGACCCGGTTGACCTCACCGGTGAAGTGGACGTTGCGGTCCACCAACTGGTTGAAGACAGCCGTCAGTTCGGCCACTATCCCGTCGCCGGACTCCGGCATCCGGCGGAAGTCACCGTCCCGGGCAGCGGTCATCGCGGCGAGCAGGGGACGCAGATCCGATGCTCGAATCCGGTCGGCGTTCTGTCCTTCTTCGAGCACAGGCGTACCACTGTTCTCACTCATGGCGGCCCACTTCGGTAACTCGGCGCTTATGGGCGTGGCCAGTCTGTCACTCTGTCCGCATCGACTGAGGCGTATTCGTCCGAACTGCTCGGGGAGGCGGACATGGGGGCCATTCCGGCGCAACGGGAGTCCGTTGCCCGTGCGTCCGATCCGCCCGTGTACGGCGGCGGCGCTCTTCCGCACGCCCACGCCACCCTCCCCGGCGGTCCGCTCGCCCCGGGATCGGCCCGGGCCCTGTTGCGGTCGGCGATCAGCGAATGGGCCGAACTCGCCCTTCCCGGCGCCGAGTTCCTCAGTGACCGGCAGTCCTACGACGCCGTGGTCGTGGTCAGCGAGCTCGTCACCAACGCCGTGGTGCACGCGGGCACCGACATCGAACTGGACTGCCGCCTGGAGGCGCACACCGGTGCCCTCCTCATCGAGGTCCTCGACCACCATCCCTCGCGCGCCCCTCGCGACGGCGACGCCGAACCCGCCTACGGCACACCGGAGTACGGACGCGGACTGCGCCTGGTCGCCGCCCTGGCCGAAACCTGGGGCATCACCTACCGCACCGGCGCCAAGACCGTGTGGGCGCAGCTGCCGCCCGGAGGGAAGGATGCCCTGGACGGGATCCAGGCGTACGCCGGCGAGCAGGCGCACGAGCGGGGCCTGCGGGTCGCCGGGATACTCGCCCCCGCACCACCCCCGTCCCCGGCCCCGGACCCGCTCGAACCCGCGTCCGAGCCCGCGTCCCACGGGGAGCCGGACCGGGACTGGCTCGACCGCGGTGCCCTGTCCTTCCTCGCCGAGGCCTCCGACCTGCTCGCCGGGCAGCTCGACGAGAACCTGGTGGCCGCGCTGGCCGGCCAGCTGATCGTGCCGCGGCTGGCCGACTGGTGCGCGGTGTGGCTGGAGGACGAGGTCGCGGGACGCTGGGGATCGCCTCGTCCGGGTGAGGCCGGGAGCGGGACGGGCCGGGGCGAGGGCGGGTTGTCGGGGCCCCGCCTGGCCCGGGTGTGGCACTGCTCCGAAAACCGGATCGAGGACCTGAAGCGGGCTCTGGAGAAGGAGCCGCCGGACCCGTCCGGGCCGGACCACCCCGGCCCCGCGGTGTTCCCCTGGCCCGGCGAGGCACTGGGCCCGCACGGCACCCGCGGCTCCGCGCTCGCCTACCGCCTCACCGCCGGCGGCCGCCCGCTGGGCACCCTGGTCATCGGCCGGGCCGGGCTGGTCTCCTTCCCCGACGAGATCACCGGGCTCGTCGAGGACCTCAGCCGCCGGGTCGCCCTCGCCATCGGCGCGGCCCGCCAGTACGCGCGCCAGGCCACCATCAGCGCGGTGCTCCAGCGCGGTCTGCTGCCCGGCGCGGTCGCCGAGATCCCCGGCGTGCGCAGCGCCCTCGTGTACGAGCCGTGCGACAAGGGCGGACCCAGCGGCGACTTCTACGACCTCTTCCCGGCCGGCGACGGCCGCTGGTGCTTCGCCGTCGGCGACGTCCAGGGCAAGGGCCCCGAGGCCGCCGTGGTGATCGGACTGGCGCGGCCCTGGCTCCGGCTGCTGGCCCGCGAGGGCTACCGCGTGGGCGACGTCCTGGACCGCCTCAACCAGCTGCTCCTCGACGACGCGACGGAGGCCGCCGACGCGGCCGCACGAGCCCTGGCGGCCGCGGGCGGGCGCCCCATGAACCCCGGTGACGGCCCGCAGACCCGCTTCCTGTCCCTCCTGTACGGCGAGCTCGCCCCCTTCGACGGCGGTGTGCGCTGCACCCTCGCCTCCGCCGGGCACCCGCTGCCGCTGCTGCTCGGGGCGGCCGGCGAGGTCCGTACGGTCGCGCGTCCGCAGACCCTGCTCGGGGTCGTGGAGGACGAGACGTACACCAGTGACACCTTCGAGCTGCGGACCGGCGACAGCCTGCTGTGCGTCACCGACGGGGTGACCGAGCGGCGCAGCGGCCCCCGGCAGTTCGACGACGAGGACGGGCTCGCGGAGGCGCTCGCCGGGTGCGCGGGACTGGACGCCGAGCTGATCGCGGAGCGGATCAAGCGGCTGGTGCACGAGTTCGGGGCGCGACCGCCGGAGGACGATCTGGCGCTGCTGGTGCTGCAGGCGGAGTAGGTGTCCGCGGGGTGCTGGACAATGGGGGACATGCCTTCCGCACTCCCCGACGGCGAACCCGTCCCCGACGACGGCGCGCTCCCCGCGTCCGCGCTCGCCGGGTCCGCCGACCGCCCCCTCGGCTTCTACCTGCACGTCCCGTACTGCGCGACCCGCTGCGGCTACTGCGACTTCAACACCTACACCGCGACCGAGCTGCGCGGTTCGGGCGGGGTGCTGGCCTCCCGCGACAACTACGCGGACACGCTGGTCGACGAGATCAGGCTCGCCCGGAAGGTCCTCGGCGACGACCCGCGTCCCGTGCGCACGGTCTTCGTCGGTGGCGGTACGCCGACCCTTCTGGCCGCCGGGGATCTCGTACGGATGCTCGCGGCGATCCGTGACGAGTTCGGGCTGGCCGCGGACGCGGAGGTGACGACCGAGGCGAACCCGGAGTCGGTGGACCCGGCGTATCTGGCGGCGCTGCGGGAGGGCGGCTTCAACCGGGTGTCCTTCGGGATGCAGAGCGCGAGGCAGCACGTACTGAAGGTGCTGGACCGCACGCACACGCCGGGGCGGCCCGAGGCGTGCGTGGCCGAGGCCCGGGCGGCGGGGTTCGACCACGTGAACCTGGACCTGATCTACGGCACCCCGGGGGAGTCCGACGACGACTGGCGGGCCTCCCTGGAGGCAGCGATCGGGGCCGGACCCGACCATGTGTCGGCGTACGCGCTGATCGTCGAGGAGGGCACCCAGCTCGCCCGGCGCATCCGTCGCGGTGAGGTTCCGATGACCGACGACGACGTGCACGCGGACCGGTACCTGATCGCGGACTCGGTGCTGGCGGAGGCCGGATTCGACTGGTACGAGGTGTCGAACTGGGCCACCTCGGACGCGGGCCGGTGCCTGCACAACGAGCTGTACTGGCGGGGCGCCGACTGGTGGGGGGCGGGTCCCGGAGCGCACTCCCACGTGGGCGGGGTGCGGTGGTGGAACGTGAAGCATCCGGGGGCGTATGCGGCGGCGCTGGCCTCCGGCAGGTCTCCGGGCGCCGGGCGCGAGCTGCTGTCGGGGGAGGACCGGCGGGTGGAGCGGATCCTGCTGGAGCTGCGGCTGCGGGAGGGGGTGCCGCTCTCACTCCTGCGGCCGGAGGGCCTGAAGGCCGCGCGCCGGGCGCTCGCGGACGAGCTGCTTCAGGAGGGGCCGTACGACGAGGGACGGGCTGTGCTGACGCTGCGGGGGCGGTTGCTGGCGGACGCGGTGGTCAGGGACTTGGTGGACTGATTACTCGGGCGAGTGAACCGGGGTAGGAGGCCGGTTCGGCGCAGGTTCCGGATCTTAGGGTGCCGACATGGACGAGCTCGGAATGAGGAAGTACTTCGAGGAACTCGAAACTCCTGAGAACATCCGGGCCGAGATTCTTCGAGGCGTCATCGTGTTGTCGGCCCGTTCCGGACTCACGCACAACCGAATTGTCGCGGAGGTGATGGACGAGATCCCGCGACAGCGCTGGCGGCGGCTCCAGACGCAGAACATCGCCATGCTTGAAGAGACCAGCGAGCCTCAGCCGGATCTCGTGGTGCTGGAACGCGGTGTAGGTCCCGGGCAGGGCAGGTTGATGCCGTCCCTGGTCGTCACCATGGTGGTCGAGGTCGTCTCCAAGTCCAGCGTTCATCAGGACTACGTGGTCAAGAGGTCGATCTACGCGGCGGGCAGGATCCCGGCCTATCTCATTCTCGATCCGATCATGGCGCAATGCGTCCTGCTGACGAGGCCCGCTGGTGACGGCGAGGACGCCGACTACCTGACGCAGCAGATCACCAAGTTCGGTGACCCGGTGCCGCTGGGTGTTCTCGGCCTCGAACTGGCCACGAGTGACTTCGGCACCTTTCCCGACGTCAGGCCCCACCGCTACCCGTGACGAAGTCGATCAGCTCCTCCACCCGCCCCAGCAGCTCCGGCTCCAGGTCCCGGTAGGACCCCACTCGCTTCAGGATCGCCTGCCACACCGCGCCCGTGTTCTCCGACGGCCAGCCCAGGGCCTTGCAGACGCCCGTCTTCCAGTCCTGGCCGTGAGGCACCCGGGGCCACGCCTCGATCCCCAGGGACGACGGCTTCACCGCCTCCCAGATGTCGATGTACGGATGACCCACGACCAGCGCGTGTTCGCTGGTCACCGACGCGGCGATCCGTGACTCCTTGCTGCCCGGCACCAAGTGGTCCACGAGGACTCCGAGGCGGGCGTCCGGACCAGGCGCGAACTCGGCCACGATCGCCGGCAGGTCGTCCACGCCCTCCAGGTACTCCACGACCACGCCCTCGATGCGCAGGTCGTCGCCCCAGACCTTCTCCACCAGTTCCGCGTCGTGGCGGCCCTCCACGTAGATCCGGCCGGCGCGGGCCACGCGTGCGCGTGCGCCGGGGACGGCGACCGAACCGGACGCGGTACGGGAGGGTCGTACCGGAGCCGCTGCCGAAGGTCTGACCAAGGTCACCACACGGCCCTCCAGGAGGAAACCGCGGGGCTCCAGCGGGAACACCCGGTGCTTGCCGAAGCGGTCCTCCAGAGTCACCGTGCCTGCCTCGCAGCGGATCACCGCGCCGCAGAAGCCCGTGCCCGGCTCCTCGACCACCAGACCGGGCTCGGCGGGCACCTCCGGTACCGGCTTGGGCTTCTTCCACGGAGGGGTCAGGTCGGCGGAGTACTGGCGCATTCGGATGACGATAGGAGAACCACGCGAGGGATCACTACGACACGCCGAAGCGCGTCGCCAGCGCGTCCCGCTGCGCCCGCACGAACCCCGCGTCCACCACCGCTCCGTGACCGGGTACGTACAGCGCGTCCTCGCCGCCCAGCTCGAGGAGCCGGTCCAGCGCGGCGGGCCAGTGTGCCGGTACGGCGTCCGGGCCCGCCTGCGGTTCGCCGGACTCCTCGACCAGGTCGCCGCAGAAGACGACCTCCGGGGCGCCGGGCACGAGGACGGCGAGGTCGTGGGCCGTGTGGCCGGGGCCGACGTTCGCCAGCAGGACCTGGCGGCCGCCGCCGAGGTCGAGCGTCCACTCGCCGGAGACGTGATGGCCGGGGGACACCAGGGCGTCCACGGCCTCGTCGGCCACCGCCGGGTCCAGCCCGTTGCGCACCGCGTCCGCCCGCAGTTGCGCGTGGCCGAGCCGGCCCGTCAGCACCGTCTCCACCCCCACCGCGCCGAACACCTCCGTCCCCGCGAACGCGGCCGCACCGAAGACATGGTCGAAGTGGGGGTGGGTGAGCGCGAGATGGGTCACACGGTGGCCGGCCAGTTCCCCGGCCTGCACGCGCAGGTGCGCGCCCTCCGCGAGGGAGGAGCCCGCGTCGACCAACAGGGCCGTGTCCTCGCCGATCACCAGGCCCGCCGTACAGTCCCAGCCGGGCAATCGGCACCGGCCCACCCCGGTCGCGACCCGCTCCCACCCGAGCTCTTCCCAAGTCACCGTCATACCGCGACGCTAGCCGTACGACCCGTCACGCCGGGACCAGCCTTGCCCAGGGAGTACCCCACCGCCGTACACTGGCCGGGGAGCGCTGGCACTCGGACGGACAGAGTGCCAGGCAAGGCGCCGAGGACGACTTCTGGAGGTGTGCGCGATGCTGAGTGAACGCAGGCTTCAGGTGTTGCGCGCCATCGTCCAGGACTACGTCGGCACCGAGGAGCCGGTCGGGTCGAAGGCCCTGACCGAGCGGCACAACCTCGGAGTCTCCCCGGCGACCGTCCGCAACGACATGGCGGTCCTGGAGGACGAGGGGTTCATCGCCCAGCCGCACACCAGCGCCGGGCGGATACCGACCGACAAGGGCTACCGGCTCTTCGTCGACAAGCTGGCGGGCGTCAAGCCGATGACCGCGCCCGAGCGGCGCGCGATCCAGAACTTCCTCGACGGCGCGGTCGACCTCGACGACGTCGTGGCCAGGACCGTGCGGCTGCTCGCGCAGCTCACACGGCAGGTCGCCGTCGTGCAGTACCCGTCCCTGACCCGCTCGACCGTGCGGCACGTGGAGCTGCTTTCGCTCGCCCCCGCGCGCGTGATGCTCGTGCTGATCACGGACACCGGCCGGGTCGAGCAGCGCATGGTCGACTGCCCGGCGCCCTTCGGGGAGGCCTCGCTCGCCGATCTGCGGGCGCGGCTCAACAGCCGGGTCGCGGGGCGGCGGTTCGCCGACGTGCCGCGGCTGGTCGAGGACCTGCCCGAAGGCTTCGACGTCGAGGACCGGGGTACGGTTTCGACAGTGCTCTCCACTCTCCTGGAGACGCTCGTCGAGGAGAACGAGGAGCGGCTGATGATCGGCGGCACCGCCAATCTCACCCGCTTCGGACATGACTTTCCCCTCACGATCCGGCCCGTCCTGGAGGCACTGGAGGAGCAGGTCGTCCTCCTCAAACTCCTTGGTGAGGCCGAGGATTCGGGCATGACCGTACGTATTGGTCATGAGAACGCCTACGAGGGACTCAACTCCACTTCGGTGGTGTCGGTCGGTTACGGTTCGGGCGGCGAGGCAGTCGCCAAGCTCGGCGTGGTCGGACCGACCCGCATGGATTACCCGGGAACGATGGGAGCGGTACGCGCAGTGGCACGGTACGTCGGACAGATCCTGGCGGAGTCGTAAGTGGCCACGGACTACTACGCCGTTCTCGGCGTGCGCCGCGACGCGTCGCAGGATGAGATCAAGAAGGCGTTCCGCCGGCTCGCGCGCGAGCTGCACCCGGACGTCAACCCGGATCCGAAGACCCAGGAGCGGTTCAAGGAGATCAACGCCGCGTACGAGGTGTTGTCGGACCCGCAGAAGAAGCAGGTCTACGACCTCGGCGGCGACCCGCTCTCGCAGGCCGGCGGCGGTGGCGCGGGCGGCTTCGGGGCCGGTGGGTTCGGGAACTTCTCGGACATCATGGACGCGTTCTTCGGTACGGCCTCGCAGCGGGGTCCGCGTTCGCGCACCCGGCGCGGCCAGGACGCGATGATCCGCCTGGAGATCGAGCTCGACGAGGCGGCCTTCGGCACCACGAAGGACATCCAGGTCGACACGGCGATCGTCTGCACCACCTGCAGTGGTGAGGGCGCGGCGCCGGGCACCTCCGCGCAGACCTGTGACATGTGCCGCGGCCGCGGTGAGGTGTCGCAGGTGACCCGGTCCTTCCTGGGCCAGGTCATGACGTCCCGCCCGTGCCCGCAGTGCCAGGGCTTCGGCACAGTGGTCCCGACCCCGTGCCCGGAGTGCGCGGGCGACGGCCGGGTCCGCTCGCGCCGCACGCTCACCGTGAAGATCCCGGCCGGTGTGGACAACGGCACGCGGATCCAGCTCGCGGGTGAGGGCGAGGTCGGTCCCGGTGGCGGTCCCGCCGGTGACCTCTACGTCGAGATCCACGAACTCCCGCACTCGCAGTTCCAGCGGCGCGGCGACGACCTGCACTGCACGGTCACGCTCCCGATGACGGCGGCGTCACTCGGCACGAAGGTGCCGTTGGAGACCCTCGACGGCATGGAGGAGGTCGACATCCGGCCCGGCACCCAGTCCGGCCAGTCGATCCCGCTGCACAGCCGGGGCGTCACCCACCTGCGCGGCGGCGGCCGGGGCGACCTCATCGTCCACGTCGAGGTCCAGACCCCGACGAAGCTGGACCCGGAGCAGGAACGCCTCCTGCGCGAGCTGGCCAAGCTGCGCGGCGAGGAACGCCCCACGGGGCAGTTCCAGCCCGGTCAGCAGGGGCTGTTCTCGCGTTTGAAGGACGCGTTCAACGGGCGTACCTGAGTTGCGGGACGACTGCTGGGGGTCCGGGGGTCGTCCCTTGGGCAGACACAGTCAGCCTGGTCAGCAGGGGCTGTTCTCGCGGCTGAAGGACGCATTCAACGGGCGTACCTGAGCCGTGCGACGGTCGTAAGGGGAGCCGTGCCACGGTCGTGCGCGAGCGCGCCAAGGTCGGATTCGGACTTGTCCGGAGGACGTGACAACATGCCGTCATGTCCTCCGCACTGACCGATCTCTTCCCTCATCCGATCGTGCAGGCCCCCATGGCGGGCGGCGTCTCCCTGCCGCGGCTCGCCGCCGCCGTGTCCGATGCGGGCGGGCTCGGATTCCTCGCCGCCGGGTACAAGACGGCCGACGGGATGTACCAGGAGATCAAGCAGCTGCGCGGACTGACCGGGCGGCCCTTCGGGGTCAACGTGTTCATCCCGCAACCCGAGTACGCCGACCCCGCCGCCGTCGAGGTCTACGCCCACCAGCTTGCCGGCGAGGCCACCTGGTACGACACCGAGCTCGGCGACCGCGACAGCGGCCGGGACGACGGGTACGACGCCAAGCTCGCCGTACTCCTCGACAACCCCGTGCCGGTGGCCTCCTTCCACTTCGGCATCCCGAGCAGCGACGCCCTGGAGTCCTTGCGCCGCGCCGGGACCTTCACCCTCGTCACCGCGACCACCCCCGAAGAGGCCCTCGCCGTGCAGTACGCGGGCGCCGACGCGGTCATCGCGCAGGGCGTCGAGGCCGGCGGCCACCAGGGCACCCACCGAGATCTCCCGGAGCAGGACGGCTCCGGGCTCGGGCTGCTGTCCCTGATCGCCCAGATCCGCGAGACGGTGACCATCCCGATCGTCGCCGCCGGCGGCATCATGCGCGGCAGCCAGATCGCCGCCGTCCTCGCCGCCGGCGCGAGCGCGGCCCAGCTCGGCACGGCGTTCCTCGCCACCCACGAGTCCGGCGCCCACGACCTGCACAAGCAGGCGCTGACCAACCCCCTCTACGTCCGCACGGAGTTGACCCGCGCCTTCTCCGGCCGCCCCGCCCGCGGCCTGGTCAACCGCTTCCTGCGCGAGCACGGGCCGTACGCCCCCGCCGCCTACCCCGAGGTCCACCACCTCACCGCCCCGCTCCGCAAGGCCGCCGCCAAGGCGAAGGACGCCCAGGGCATGGCGCTGTGGGCGGGCCAGGGACACCGGATGGCACGCGAACTGCCCGCCGGGCAGCTCGTGGAGATACTCGCGGCCGAACTCGACGCCGCCAGGACAGCGTTGTCAGGCAAGGGGGATCTGAGATGACCGCACCGGTGTTCGTGGTCGAGCACTTCGACGCGGGCGACGGCGGACGGTACGTCCTCGACGGCCCCGAGGGCCGCCACGCCGTCTCCGTGAAGCGGCTCCAGCCCGGCGAGGACGTCATCCTCACCGACGGCGCCGGACACCGGGCCGACTGCGTGGTGCTCGCCGCCGAGGGCAAGGACCGGCTGATCGTCCAGCTGGACTCGGTGACCGAGGAACCCCAGGCACAGCCCCGCATCACCGTCGTCCAGGCCCTCCCCAAGGGCGACCGCGGTGAACTCGCCGTCGAGACCATGACCGAGGTCGGCGTCGACGCCGTCGTGCCCTGGCAGGCGGCCCGCTGCATCACCCAGTGGAAGGGCGAGCGGGGGCTGAAGGCGCTCGGCAAGTGGCGGGCCACCGCCCGCGAGGCCGGCAAGCAGTCCCGCCGGGTCCGCTTCCCGGAGGTCGCGGACGCGGCAAGCACCAAGCAGGTTGCCGCACTTCTCGCCAAAGCCGACTTCGCCGCCGTGCTCCACTCCGACTTCGAACGCGGCAGCGATCCGCTGGCCACCGCCGAACTCCCCCACGAGGGCGAGATCGTGCTGGTCGTCGGCCCCGAAGGAGGCGTAGCCAAGGACGAGTTGGCGCTATTCGAGGAGGCCGGTGCGCGCGCCTACGTCCTCGGGCCTACCGTGCTGCGTACGTCGACCGCCGGAACCGTGGCCGCCGCCCTGCTCCTCGGCCGCACCGGACGTTGGTCCTGAACCCTGGAAGGACGGCTGTGGAGCTCGCCCAAGTACGCCTGCTCGTCACCGACTTCGCCGCCTGCTACCGCTTCTACGCCGAGGTCCTGGACCTCAAGCCCCAGTCGGGGGCGACGGGCGGGCCGTACGAGAAGTTCAGCCCCGCCGCCGGCTCGGCGGGCATCGCCCTCCAGGACCGCTCGATGATGGCGGAGGTCCTCGGCGAACTGGGCGACACGGCCACCGGCCACCGCTCCCTGGTCGTGCTGCGCGTCGACGACCTGGACACCTACTGCGAGCGGATCGCCGCCCGCGGAGCCACCCTGCTGCACGGCCCCGCCCCCATGACGGACCGCATGCGCGTCGCCCACCTCAAGGACCCGGAGGGAAACCTGGTGGAGCTTCAGGAGTGGCTGCTGCTGCGGAGCTGAGGCCGGAGTGGGGTCTGGGGATGGCGACCCGCCTAGGGCGCATACGGTCATTGAGCGCGCCGGGTCACTTGTGACCGGCGCGCTCAATGACCGTATGCGCCCTACCGCCGGACGGCACGTGGTGGCAGGCTGCCCTCCATGGTGGCGTTGAGACGGAACTGGCGTCGGCCGCGCGGGGTGCGAGCAGCGGGTGTGATCGGGGGTGCCGTGCTGGCCGTGGGCGGGGTCGCCGCCTGCGATCCGACCGGCGCGGTCAGCTCCGCGACCGTCGCTTACACCACCGACCAGTTGGTCACCAAGGAGCTGAACCGGCAGAAGGCCGACGTGAGTTGGCTGACCTGCACGGCCACGTACGACAACGGCGACCGGACACCGAGCGCCAGTGTGAACACTGTCGCCACCGTCAACTGCGACGGGAAGACGCGGGACGGCAAGGACATCACCGCCAAGGGCAAGGTGACCCGGACCGTCAGCGGGGCGTGTGTGCGCGGGGACCTCACCGCGACCGTGGGCGGCAAGCAGTGGTTCCACGTGGAGGGGCTCGGCGACTGCAACGCCACGCCCACCCATCGGGTCGGCAACCCCGGGCAGCCGGGTCCCACCGTCACCGTGACCGTCACCAAGACCATCTGGTGCCAGAAGGACCCGCAGTGCTGGCCCGACGGCAAGTGATCGAAAGCTCTGTGCACGAGGACCGAGCGTGCATAGGGTGATCGGGTGACACAGCCTGTGACGTCTGCATATCTCCGGTTTCCGCACCTGCGGGGCGAGTTGGTGGCCTTCACCGCCGAGGACGACGTGTGGCTCGCGCCGCTCGACGGCGGCCGGGCCTGGCGGGTCAGCGCGGACAACGTGCCGGTCACCCACCCCCGTATCTCGCCCGACGGCACCACCGTCGCCTGGACCTCCGCCCGCGACGGCGCCCCCGAGGTGCACATCGCGCCGGTCGACGGCGGACCGGGCAGAAGGCTGACCCACTGGGGCAGCGCACGCACCCAGGTGCGCGGCTGGACCCCGGACGGCGAGGTCCTCGCGATCACCACCCACGGCCAGGCGAGCCTGCGCCGCAGCTGGGCGCAGACCGTCCCGCTCGACGGCGGACCCGGCACCACCCTGCCGTACGGCCCCGTCGGCCATGTCGCCCACGGCCCGGCGACCGTGCTCCTCTCCGCGCCCATGGGCCGCGAGGCCGCCTGGTGGAAGCGGTACCGGGGCGGCACGGCGGGCAAGCTGTGGATCGACCGCGACGGCGACGGCGAGTTCGTACGGCTGCACGACGACCTGGACGGAAACCTGGAGTACCCCGTGTGGGCGGGCGACCGGATCGCCTTCCTGTCCGACCACGAGGGCACCGGAGCCGTCTACTCCTCCCTCGCCGACGGCTCCGACCTGCGACGGCACACGCCCCTCGACGGCTACTACGCCCGGCACGCGGCGGGCGACGGCACCCGGATCGTCTACGCCAGCGCCGGTGAGCTGTGGATCCTCGACGACCTCGACGGCGCCGAACCGCGCCGCCTGGAGGTCCGGCTCGGCGGACAGCGCGCCGACCGGCAGCCGTTCCCGGTGGACGCCTCCCGCTGGTTCGGCTCGGCCGCCCCCGACCACACCGCGCGCGGCAGCGCCGTCGCCGTGCGCGGAGCCGTCCACTGGGTCACCCACCGCTCGGGCCCGGCCCGCGTCCTCGCCGCCGAACCCGGCGTCCGGGCCCGGCTGCCGCGCACCTTCCGCACGGAGGGCGAGGAGTGGGTGGTGTGGGTGACGGACGCGGAGGGCGACGACGCCCTGGAGTTCGCGCCCGCCACCGGACTCGCCCCCGGCGCCACCCCGCGCCGCCTCGCCGCCGGTCAGCTCGGCCGCGTCCTGGGCCTCGCCATGGCCCCCGACGGCAGCAGGGCCGCGGTCGCCGCGCACGACGGCCGCGTGCTGCTCGTCGAGCGGGAGACCGGCGAGGTCCGCGAGGTCGACCGCAGCGAGGACGGCGACGTACGCGGGCTGACCTTCTCGCCCGACTCGTCCTGGCTCGCCTGGTCGCACCCCGGCCCCGCCCCGCTCTGCCAGCTCCGCCTCGCCAACACCACCGACCTGTCGGTCACCGAGGCGACCCCGCTGCGCTTCCAGGACTACGCGCCCGCCTTCACCCTCGACGGCAAGCACCTGGCCTTCCTGTCGAACCGCTCCTTCGACCCGGTCTACGACGAGCACGTCTTCGACCTGGCCTTCGTGGTCGGCGACCGCCCGCACCTGATCACCCTGGCCGCGACCACCCCGTCCCCGTTCGGCCCGCAGCGCCACGGCCGGCCCTTCGAGGCCCCCGACAAGGACGAGACCCCCGACAGCGAGGGCACCCCGGCCACCCGGATCGACCTCGAAGGGCTCGCCGACCGGATCGTGCCCTTCCCGGTGGAGGCCGGCCGCTACTCCAACCTGCGCGCGGCCAAGGACGGCGTGCTGTGGCTGCGCCACCCCGTCCAGGGCGTCCTGGGCTCCTCCCGGGCCACCCCGGACGACCCCGACCCGAAGACCGACCTGCAGCGCTACGACCTCGCCCAGCAGCGCCTCGAACACCTCGCCGCCGACGCCGACCACTTCGCCGTCAGCGGCGACGGCAAGCGGGTCCTGCTGTGGACCGACGGCCGCCTGAAGGTCGTACCGAGCGACCGCCGCGCCTCGAACGACGACGACAGCGACACGAACATCTCCGTCGACCTCGGCCGCATCCGGCAGACCGTCGACCCCTCGGCCGAGTGGCGGCAGATGTACGAGGAGACGGGCCGCATCATGCGGGACCACTTCTGGCGGCCGGACATGAGCGGTGTCGACTGGAACGGCGTCCTCGACCGCTACCGCCCGGTCCTGGACCGCCTCGCCACCCACGACGACCTCGTCGACCTCCTGTGGGAGGTGCACGGCGAACTCGGCACCTCCCACGCCTACGTCACCCCCCGCGCCGGCCACGGGCACGGACCCCGCCAGGGGCTCCTCGGCGCCGACATCTCCCGTCACACGGACGGCCCACAGGGATCGGCACGGTGGCGCATCGACCGCATCCTGCCGACCGAGACCTCCGACCCCGAAGCCCGCTCCCCGCTCGCCGCGCCCGGAGTGGCGGTCCGCGCCGGGGACGCGATCGTCGCGGTGGGCGGCCGTCCGGTCGACCCGGTCACCGGCCCCGGCCCGCTCCTCGTCGGCACGGCGGGCAAGCCGATCGAGCTCACCATCTCCCCGTCCGGCGGCGGCGACCTCCGCCACGCCGTGGTCGTACCCGTCTCCGACGAGGAGCCCCTGCGCTACCACGCCTGGGTCGCCGACCGCCGCGCCTACGTCCACGAGAAGTCGGGCGGCCGACTCGGCTATCTCCATGTCCCGGACATGCAGGCTCCCGGCTGGGCCCAGATCCACCGCGACCTGCGCGTCGAGGTGGCCCGCGAGGGACTCGTGGTGGACGTCCGCGAGAACCGCGGCGGGCACACCTCCCAGCTGGTCGTCGAGAAGCTGGCCCGCAGGATCGTCGGCTGGGCGCTGCCGCGCGGGATGCGCGCGTACAGCTACCCGAGGGACGCGCCGCGCGGCCCCGTCGTCGCCGTGGCCAACGAGTTCTCGGGCTCGGACGGCGACATCGTCAACGCGGCGATCAAGGCGCTGGGCATCGGCCCGGTCGTCGGCACCCGCACGTGGGGCGGGGTCGTCGGGATCGACAGCCGGTACCGCCTGGTCGACGGCACGCTGATCACCCAGCCGAAGTACGCCTTCTGGCTGGAGGGTTACGAGTGGGGCGTCGAGAACCATGGCGTCGACCCGGACGTGGAGGTCGTACAGCGGCCGCAGGACTACGCGGCGGGCAGGGACGCGCAGCTCGACGAGGCGGTGAGGATCGCATTGGAGGCGCTGGAGTCCAGTCCTGCGAAGATTCCGCCGGGTCTGCCTGACTAAGATGCCCCCCGAGATCCGAGGCGAAAGGACCACCATGCCAGGGGAACCCCAGGACGACTGCCTGTTCTGCAAGATCGTGGCGGGCCAGATCCCGGCGACGATCGTGCGGGAGACCGAGACGACCGTGGCGTTCCGGGACATCAACCCCCAGGCCCCCACCCACGTCCTCGTGATCCCCAAGGCGCACTACGAGAACGCCGCCGTCCTCGCCGCCGCCGCCCCGGAACTCGCCGCGGACGTCCTGCGGGAGACCCAGGCCGTCGCGGAGCAGGAGAAGCTGGAGAGCTACCGCACCGTCTTCAACACCGGCGCCGGCGCCGGACAGACGGTCTGGCACGCCCACGCCCACCTCATCGGCGGCCGCGGCCTCCACTGGCCTCCCGGGTAACTTGCCTTGTCCGTACGTGAGTTGGTCGTCCTCGGCACAGCCAGCCAGGTCCCCACACGGCACCGCAACCACAACGGCTACCTGCTGCGCTGGGACGGCGAGGGCCTCCTCTTCGACCCCGGCGAGGGCACCCAGCGCCAGATGCTGCGCGCCGGGGTCGCCGCCCACGACCTCAACCGGATCTGCGTCACCCACTTCCACGGCGACCACTCCCTCGGCCTCGCGGGCGTGATCCAGCGCATCAACCTCGACCGGGTCCCGCACGAGGTCACCGCCCACTACCCGGAGTCGGGGCAGCGCTTCTTCGACCGCCTGCGGTACGCGACCGCGTACCGGGAGACGGTCCGGCTCACCGAGGCACCGGTCGCGGCCGACGGGGTGCTCGCGCGGACGGGCGGCTACACGCTGGAAGCCCGTCGGCTCTCCCACCCCGTCGAGTCCTACGGCTACCGCCTCACCGAAGCCGACGGCCGCCGCATGCTCCCCGACCGCCTCGCCGCGCACGGCATCAAGGGGCCCGACGTCGGACGGATCCAGCGGGAGGGTTCACTGAACGGCGTCTCCCTCGACGACGTCAGCGAGGTCCGCCGGGGCCAGCGGTTCGCGTTCGTCATGGACACCCGCCTCTGCGACGGCGTCCACGCCCTGGCGGACGGCGTCGACCTGCTCGTCATCGAGTCGACCTTCCTCGGCGAGGACGAGCAACTCGCCGTGGAGCACGGCCATCTGACCGCCGGTCAGGCCGCGACCGTCGCCCGCGACGCCGGCGTACGGCATCTCGTGCTCACGCACTTCAGCCAGCGCTACTCCGAACCGGAGGAGTTCGAACGGCAGGCGCGGGCCGCGGGGTACGAGGGCGAGCTGACCGTGGCCCACGACCTCCTACGGGTCCCGGTTCCGAAACGGCGATAAAGCGGCCGTACGATGCTTTGATGTCCCTCCCCAAAGCTGAACTGCACCTGCACATCGAAGGCACCCTGGAACCGGAGCTGGCTTTCGAGCTGGCCGCGCGCAACGGCGTCGAGCTGCCGTACGCCTCCACGGACGAGCTCCGCAAGGCGTACGACTTCGAGGACCTCCAGTCCTTTCTGAACCTCTACTACGAGCTCATGGCAGTCCTGCGCACCGAGCGGGACTTCGAGGACCTGGCGAACGCCTATCTCGCCCGGGCCGCCGCGCAGGGAGTGCGGCACGCGGAGATCTTCTTCGACCCGCAGGCGCACCTCGCGCGGGGCGTGGAGATAAAGACCGTCGTCGAGGGGCTGTGGCGGGCGCTGGGCAGCAGCTCGGGGAACCACGGTGTCTCCACGCAGCTGATCATGTGCTTCCTGCGGGACGAGTCCGCCGAGTCGGCCCTGGAGACCCTTGAGGCCGCCAAGCCGTATCTCGACCGGATCGTCGGGGTCGGGCTCGACTCCGCCGAGGTGGGGCACCCGCCGGTGAAGTTCCGCGAGGTGTACGAGGCCGCGGCGGCGCTGGGGCTGCGGCGGGTCGCGCACGCCGGGGAGGAGGGGCCGCCGGAGTACATCGTCGAGGCGCTGGACGTGCTCGGTGTGGAGCGGGTGGACCACGGGCTGCGGTGTGTGGAGTCGCCTGAGCTGGTGGCTCGTCTGGTGCGGGATCGGGTGCCGTTGACTCTGTGCCCGCTGTCCAACGTGCGGCTCCGTACGGTCGATGTGCTGGCCGATCATCCGTTGCCCGCGATGTTGGATGCCGGGTTGATGTGCACGGTGAACTCCGACGACCCGGCTTACTTCGGCGGATACGCGGGGGACAACTTCGAGGCGGTGCGCTTGGCGCTGGGCCTGGGGGAGGAGCGGTTGCGGGAGCTTGCCCGCAACTCCTTCCTCGCGTCCTTCCTGGAGCACGATGAGGAGCTGCGGGCTCGGTATCTCGCGGAGGTCGATGCGTACGAGTTCTGAGGCGCGTTGTCGGGTGCGGGACGGTGGGGGCTGGTCGCACCCCGCGGCGGAGCCGCTGATCGACACAGCCCCGCGCCCCTGACGGGGCGCTTCACGCGGCCGTTGCTTTGTCGTACGCCTGGGTCTCCACCTGGATCTCCACCACTGGGAGCGTGCGCCTGCCTGCGCCCATCGCCACCGCAGCCATCGGTACGGCGATCAGCAGCAGGCCCACCGCCAGGACCGTGCCCATCGCCGGGAAGCCGACCTGGGACGCGAGGAGGCTGCCGGTCAGGGGGCCCGCTGCCGTGCCCAGGGAGGATGCCGAGCCGACCAGGACCGCCCAGCGGCCGCGGGGGTCCAGGGAGGCGGCCAGGCCGATGACGTACGACAGGACGATCGGGTAGAGCGTGTTCCAGGCGATCTCTCCGGTCGCGAAGGACGTGAGGTCGGTCGCGGAGGCGCTGAGGGTGATGCAGGCGGCGATGAGGACCGTGCCGCCGCCGATGGGGAGCGCGCGGCCGAGGCGGGGGCCGAGCGCGCCCGCTCCGACCACGCCCAGCAGGCCCGCGCCGAGGGCGATCGCGAAGACCGCGCCGACCGTCGCCTCGGAGAGGTGGGCCTGGGTGAGTCCGATGCGGCCGCTGACGCCCCACAGGGCGTTCTGGGCGAGGGACCAGCAGGGGAGGGTGGCCGCGAGGAGGAGGCCGGCCCGGAGGTGGGGCAGTGGGGTCGCCGCCGTGTCCCGGCCCCGCGGGGGCGCCGTGCGCAGGGGGAGACGAGCCGTCAGCGGCCAGACCGCCAGGGCGGTGAGGGCGATCGCGGCGAGGGGCTGGCCGTGGCCGGGGCCCAGGTGGGGGACGGTCAGGTAGACGGCGCCAGCGAGTGCGGAGACGCCGAGCAGGCCGACCGTGGTGGCGCGGTGCGGGTCCGGCTGGGCGGCGATGCCGGTGGCGGCCACCGCCGTCGACGTACCGGATCCGAAGCCGCCGACCAGCGCCCCCACGACGACCGCCGGGACGGCGTGGGCGAGGGCGGCGCCGCCGTAGCCGAGGACGGCGAGGGTGAGGCCGAGGCGGGCGAGGGTGCGGGGGCCGACGCGGTCGACGCGGGAGGCGAGCAGGAAGCCTGCCGCCGCCGAACTCAGCAGCAGCGCGCTGCCGACGGCACCCGCCTCGGTGGCGGTGAGCGGAAGCCCCGAGTCGAGCCTGCCGACGGTGGTGGGGAGGAGGTAGGGGGCGAGGTACCCGGCCGTGAAAAGGGCGATCAGGGGCCAGGGCAGGGTGGAGCGACGGGCGAACACGGGCGTTCCCAGGGCATGCGAAAAGAAGCGGCTCAAAAGGGGGTTGGGCGCAGGCCGTCGACGGACAGGAACGCGCGAAGAATTTGTATCAAGCACACGGTTGTGGAGACAGCCCGGGTGGCGTGATCTGGATCACGTTCCGTTTGGTGCGGCAGAGGCCGGGTAAACGAATGCCTTTTCGGTGCGCCTAGCGCCAGTGCGGGGCGCCCCCCGCGCCCGGTGCCGTCGCCTCGATCTTGCTCCTGATCTCGCGCATCACCGCGACGATCTGCTGTTCGTGGTCCGGCGTCAGGCGGGCGACCGGCACCGAGCAGCTGATGGCGTCCTGGGCGGGGGAGTCGTAGCGCAGGGCGAAGCCGAAGCCGACGATGCCGAGGACGCCCTCCTCGCGGTCGATCGAGTAGCCCCGGGCGCGGACCTCGGCGAGGTCGGTCAGCAGGGAGTCGCGGGTGGTGTGGGAGTTGGGGGTGCGGGCCTCGTACGGCCCCTCGGGGAGCCGTTCGTCGGGCCACTCGGCCAGCAGCGCCTTGCCCAGTGCGCCGACGTGCGCGGGTAGCCGGCGGCCGACCCTGCTGATGGTCCGCAGGTACTCGTGCGACTCGCGGGTCGCCAGGTAGGCCACGTCCCGGCCGTCGAGCCGGCCCAGGTGGATCGTCTCGCCCAGCGCCTGGGACGCCTCGTCGAGATACGGCCGTACGACCCGCACGCGCGGGTCGGAGTCCAGATAGCTGGTGCCGGTGAGCAGGGCGTGGATGCCGATGCCGTAGAGCGAGCCGGTGATGTCGGTGCGGACCCAGCCGCGCGAGATCAAGGTCTGGAGCAGCGCGTACATCGAGCTGCGCGGTACGCCCAGCTCGTCCGCGAGCTCCTGGAGCCGTGCCGGGCGGTCGCCGCGCGCGGCCAGCAGTTCGAGGAGTTCGACCGTGCGGGCCGCCGACTTCACCTCGCGGACGCCACCGGTCTCCGGGCGCTCGGCGCCTGTCTCTGACATGGGCCGATCGTAATCGGCCCATCGAACACGGCGCCGACCCATTGACGGACAGGGTTCGCATATCTAATCTCCATCTTCATACGTAGATAATGTCCACATAGGGAGATGAGTGAGGGTGACCCCCGACCCGGACACGACCCGACGGCTGCGGGACGGCATGGCACGCGGCGTGCTGTCGTTCCCGCTGACGAGCTTCCACGACGACGGCACCCTCGACCCGGACGGCTTCCGCGCACACGTGGCCGCGCAGCTGGCGTGGGAGCCGGGCGCGGTCTTCCCGGCGTGCGGCACCGGTGAGTTCTTCTCGCTGGACGAGGACGAGTACCGGCAGGTCGTCACCCTCGCGGTCGAGGAGGCCGCCGGGCGTGTGCCCGTCGTCGCCGGGATCGGCTACGGCTGGGCGCAGGCCGTCCGCTTCGCCCGGATCGCCGAGGAGGCGGGCGCGGACGCGCTGCTGGTCCTGCCGCACTATCTGGTCGCCGCCCCGCAGGACGGCCTGGTCGCACAGCTGGAGCAGATCGCCGCCCGGACGCGGCTGCCCCTCATCGCCTACCAGCGCGGTCAGGTCGCCTTCGGCGTGAGCGCGTTCCGGCGGGTCGCCCAGATCCCCGGCGTCATCGGGCTCAAGGACGGGCACAGCGACCTCGACCGGCTCCAGCGGCTCACCCTCGCCGCCCCCGAGAACTTCCTGTTCTTCAACGGCGCCTCCACCGCCGAGATCCAGGCCCGCGCCTACGCCACCGTCGGCGTCCCCGCCTACTCCTCGGCCGTCCACGCCTTCGCCCCCGAGATCGCGAACGCCTTCTTCACCGCCCTGCGCGACGGCGACACGGGCGCCGGCACGGTCGAGAAACTGCTGCGCGACTTCTACGTTCCGCTCGTCGAGCTCCGGGACCGGGTGCCCGGGTACGCCGTCTCGCTCGTGAAGGCGGCGGCACGGCTGCGAGGACGTCCCGTCGGGCCCGTGCGCGCACCGCTCACCGATCCGTCGGACGCCGATCTCGCGGACCTTCGCCTGCTGTTGACCACCGGACTCGACCTCGTGGGAGCCGCACTGTGAACCTCACGATCACCGACGTCCGGTTGACGCCGATCCTGGTCGCCGATCCGCCCCTGCTGAACACGCAGGGCGTGCACCAGCCGTACACGCCCCGGCTGATCGTCGAGGTCGAGACCGCGGACGGGGTCGTGGGCGTCGGGGAGACGTACGGCGACACGAAGTACCTGGAGCTGGCCCGGCCGTTCGCCGCCAAGCTGATCGGTCGTCAGGTGGCCGACCTGAACGGCCTGTTCACGGTCGCGGATCAGGTGGCCGTCGACTCCTCCCGGGTCTCCGGGCAGGTCGACGTCGGTGGGCTGCGGGGAGTCCAGACCGCCGACAAGCTGCGGTTGTCCGTCGTCTCCGGGTTCGAGGTGGCCTGTCTCGACGCGCTGGGCAAGGCGCTCGGGCTGCCTGTCCACGCGCTGCTCGGGGGCAAGGTGCGGGACGCGGTCGAGTACAGCGCGTACCTGTTCTACAAGTGGGCCGCCCATCCTGAGGGCGTCGCCGCCGAGAAGGACGACTGGGGGGCAGCCCTCGATCCCGCGGGCGTGGTGGAGCAGGCCCGGCTGTTCACGCAGCGGTACGGCTTCACGTCCTTCAAGCTCAAGGGCGGGGTGTTTCCGCCCGACGAGGAGATCGCGGCGGTCAGGGCTCTCGCCGCGGCGTTCCCCGGGCATCCCCTGCGACTCGATCCCAACGGGGCCTGGAGCGTGGAGACTTCACTGAGGGTGGCTCGGGAGCTCGGGGACGTCCTGGAGTACCTGGAGGATCCCGCGCTGGGGACCGCCGCCATGGCCGAGGTGTCCGCCGGGACCGGTGTTCCGCTGGCCACCAACATGTGTGTGACGACCTTCGCGGAGATCAAGGAGGCGTTCGCCCGGGATGCCGTACAGGTGGTGCTCTCCGATCACCACTACTGGGGCGGGCTGCGGAACACCCAGCAGCTCGCCGCGATCTGCCGGACGTTCGGGGTGGGGGTGTCCATGCACTCCAACACGCACCTGGGGATCTCGTTGGCGGCGATGACGCACGTGGCTTCCACCGTGCCGAATCTCCACCATGCCTGTGACTCGCACTATCCGTGGCAGTCGGAGGATGTGCTGACCGAGCGGCTGGTCTTCTCGGACGGCAGGGTCGCGGTGTCCGACGCGCCCGGACTCGGTGTCGCACTCGACCGGGAGAAGGTGGAGTTCCTGCACCGGCGGTGGCTGGATGACGACGGGGCGCTGCGGGAGCGGGATGACGCCGCGGCCATGCGGGTCGCCGAGCCGGGGTGGGTCACGCCGGGCGTGCCTCGCTGGTAGGGCTGCTGCGGTGGGGGTCGGGCCGCTGGGGGGCGGGCTTCTGTGGAGTGGGGCCGCTGGGGATTTCTCTCGCCCCCGCCGCCCCTACCCGTCCCATCCCCAGGGGCTGCCGCCCCGTCGACCCCGCTGCCAGGGGGCTCCGCCCCCTGGACCCCCGCTCCTCGAACGCCGGAGGGGCTGAATGCGGACGGCGGGTCCCGGAGCTGCGTGCCGACCCGTTGTCCGTGATGTGGTGCAGACTGGCCTGATCCGCACCACGTCCAGGGAGCGCACCGTGATCGCGTCCAACGCGTCCACCGGAAAGGGACCGTCGCACTTCGGAGGGACCGGGCAGGGCCAGGCCCGGGTCGACCCTCTCGCAGCCCTGCGGGTACCCGACGATCCGCCCTGGGACGTCTATCTCACCGGCACCGTCTTCCTCGACATCGTCTTCACCGGGCTCGGCTCCGCCCCGGTGCGCGGGACCGAGTCCTGGGCACGCGGGATGGGGTCGAGCCCCGGCGGCGTGGCGAACATGGCGACGGCCCTGGCCCGGCTCGGGCTGCGCACCTCGCTGGCCGCGGCCTTCGGCGACGACCACTACGGCGAGTACTGCTGGGACGCCCTGGAGCAGGGCGAGGGCATCGACCTCTCCCCGTCGCGCAGGGTCCCCGGCTGGCACTCCCCGGTCACCGTGTCGATGGCCTACGAGGGCGAGCGCACCATGGTCTCCCACGGCCACGAGCCGCCCCCCGAGGCCGTGCTCGTCCAAGAGGGCGCGCCGGACTGCACCCCCCGCGCGCGTGCGGCCGTTGCGTCGCTGGAGCCGGGCAAGCGCGCCCCCTGGATCGCCCAGGCGGCACGCAAGGGCACCCGCGTCTTCGCCGACGTCGGCTGGGACGAGACCGGCGCCTGGGACCTGGCGGGCCTCGCCGACCTCGAACACTGCGAGGCCTTCCTGCCGAACGCGGAGGAGGCGATGCGCTACACCGGCGCCTCCTGCCCCCGCGAGGCCGCGCACGCGCTCACCGAGCATGTGCCGCTCGCCGTGGTCACCCTCGGCGCGGAGGGCGCCTACGCGGTGGACCGGCGTACCGGAGAGGCCGCCGAGGTCCCGGCGATCGAGGTCGAGGCGCTCGACCCGACCGGCGCCGGGGACGTCTTCGTGGCCGGCTTCGTCACCGGCACCCTCGCGGGCTGGCCGCTGGCGGACCGGCTGGCCTTCGCCGGCCTGACCGCCGCGCTCTCCGTCCAGGAGTTCGGCGGTTCCCTGTCCGCGCCGGGCTGGTCCGAGATCGGCGCCTGGTGGCGCAGGGTCCAGTCCGTCGACTCCCAGGACCCGGCCGCGCTGCGGCGGTACGCGTTCCTGGCCGACCTGATCCCGGAGGAGACGGCCCCGGGCTGGCCACTGCGGCGAGCGGTGCCGACGATCGGGTTCGGCAGGTCGGCCTGAGGCAGTGGCGCGGGGCCCGGGCCGGATCCCGCCGGGCGGTATCGCGGCCGGGCCGCCTCTCCACAGCTCATCGAGGTGGGCGGCACGTCAGCGCCGTGGGCGGCCGGCGCTGTCCGGTGGCCCGCCTGGCCGGCCTGTGTCCACCGCTGAACGGGGCGGGGCCGGCCTGGGGCGGAGGGCGGGGCCGGGCCGATCACGGCTGGTCGGTCCTTCCGCGCGGCTCGTCGAGGAGCTCGGACTGTCAGCGCCACGGGAGGCCGGTCCGGCCGGGGCGCCGCTCGGGGCATGCCGCCACGGGGCCCCGTCGACCGGGCGGCGAGTCAGTGCGTGTCGGCCCGGTCCAGTGTCGACAGCACCTGTTCACGGACCACCTCGCGGGCCTCGGCGGGCAGCGCCCCCATCGCCGTACCGCTCAAGGAGTCGAGCACGCCAGCCGCGTCCGCGTCGCAGGGCACCGTCTCGCTCAGGAAGTCGTAGCCCTCGCGGACGGCGACGCGCAGGACGGGGCGGTCGCCCGGGTGCACGGCCGTGGCGACGACCAGGGGTGGCGGGCCGCCCGGCGCCTCGGCCACCTTGCGATAGCCGCTGACCAGCGGATCGCTCCAGCGCAGGCTCAGCAGCAGCGGCTTCTTCGCGAGCAGCTCGGCGAGGTCGGCCTCGAACGGCCCCTCCGCCGCCAGCACCTGCGCGCGGGCGCCCAGGACGAGCGCCGCGGGCAGCAGACAGCGCAGGGTGCTGCCGACGATGTTCCCGCCGACCGTGGCGGTCCGGCGCACGGCCCCGGTGCCGACACCGGCCGCGGCCCGGCGCAGCACCTCCGGCACCCGTTCGTCGATCCGGTGCAGCAGGACCGCCGCCCCGATCTCCCCGGCCCCGAGGACGTTCGCCTCCGGCACCTCGCGCAGCGACACGGCCTGTTCGGGGAAACCGTCGCGTTGCCAGGCGGCCCACACGAGCGTGGCACCGCCGACGGGTACCGCCCCGTCGGTCAGACACTCCTGTGCCTCGGACAGGGAGGTGGGCAGACGCAACAGCACGGTCTTCCTGCTTTCTCCGTACGGGCTCCGTGGCCACCGCCGCGACCCAGGGCTTCGAACACGCGTGGTAGCGAGCGCATTCTTCCCTGGGGTGAGGGGGGAGCATGCAGGGCTCATCGCTGCATCGAGGGCGCCCTCGTCGTCGAAAAGCCCTACGGCGTTGTCAGTGGACCGTCGTACCCTTGGAACCGTGAGGCCGCCTCCCGTTGTGCGGCCGTGACGAGGAGGAACCGCAGGCCTTAAGCGCCGGCCCATGACTCAGACACCCACAGGTCACAGCCCCGCGCAGGGGCAGGCGAGAGCACAGTTCACCGTCCCCGCCCAGCACCCCATGGTCTCGGTCCTGGGGTCCGGCGACTCGCTCCTGCGCGTGATCGAGAAGGCCTTCCCGGCGGCCGACATCCATGTCCGGGGCAATGAGATCAGCGCTACCGGCGCGGCGGCGGACGTCGCCCTCGTGCAGCGCCTGTTCGACGAGATGATGCTGGTGCTCCGCACCGGACAGCCGATGACGGAGGACGCAGTGGAACGCTCGATCGCCATGCTGCGCGCGAGCGAGAACGGGACGAGCGACGGCCAGGAGACCCCGGCCGAAGTGCTCACACAGAACATCCTGTCCTCGCGCGGCCGCACCATCCGCCCCAAGACCCTCAACCAGAAGCGGTACGTCGACGCGATCGACAAGCACACGATCGTCTTCGGCATCGGCCCCGCCGGTACCGGCAAGACCTACCTCGCCATGGCCAAGGCGGTGCAGGCCCTCCAGTCCAAGCAGGTCAACCGCATCATCCTGACCCGCCCCGCGGTGGAGGCGGGAGAGCGGCTGGGCTTCCTGCCCGGCACGCTCTACGAGAAGATCGACCCCTACCTGCGCCCGCTGTACGACGCCCTGCACGACATGCTGGACCCGGACTCGATCCCACGGCTGATGGCGGCCGGGACGATCGAGGTCGCTCCCCTCGCCTATATGCGAGGTAGAACCCTTAATGATGCTTTTATCATCCTGGACGAGGCCCAGAACACGAGCCCCGAGCAGATGAAGATGTTCCTCACCCGCCTCGGCTTCGAGTCGAAGATCGTGATCACGGGTGACGTGACGCAGGTCGACCTGCCCAACGGGACCAAGTCCGGGCTGCGGCAGGTGCAGGACATCCTGGAGGGTGTGGAGGACGTGCACTTCTCCCGTCTGTCGTCCCAGGACGTCGTACGGCACAAGCTGGTCGGCCGTATCGTCGACGCGTACGAGAAGTACGACACCGAGAACGGTACGGAGAACGGCACCCACAAGGGCGGCCGGAACAAGCGGAAGTAGACAAGCCAGCACCATGTCGATCGACGTCAACAACGAGTCCGGAACCGAGGTCGACGAGCAGGCGATCCTCGACATCGCCCGCTACGCCCTCGCGCGGATGCGCATCCACCCGCTCTCCGAGCTCTCGGTGATCGTCGTGGACACCGACGCCATGGAGCAGCTGCACATCCAGTGGATGGACCTGCCGGGGCCCACCGACGTCATGTCGTTCCCCATGGACGAGCTCCGGCCGCCCAGCAAGGACGACGACGAGCCCCCGCAGGGCCTCCTCGGCGACATCGTGCTGTGTCCCGAGGTCGCCAAGAGGCAGGGCGAGGAGGCCGAGACGCAGCACTCCATGGACGAGGAGCTCCAGCTCCTCACCGTCCACGGCGTGCTGCACCTGCTCGGCTACGACCACGAGGAGCCGGACGAGAAGGCCGAGATGTTCGGCCTGCAGGCGGCCATCGTGGACGGATGGCGGCAGGAGAAGGGGCTCACCGGTCCGTCCCCCGCACCGACCGTCTCATGAGTCTGCCCCTCGTCTCCGGCGCGATCGCCCTGGTCGTCGTCGCCTGGCTCGCCGCCTGCGCGGAGGCGGGCCTCGCGCGCGTCTCCAGCTTCCGCGCCGAGGAAGCCGTACGGAACGGCCGGCGGGGCAGCGCCAAGCTCGCGCAGGTCGCCGCCGACCCGACCCGCTATCTCAACGTGGCGCTGCTGGTGCGCGTCGCCTGCGAGATGGCGGCGGCCGCCCTGGTCACCTACGCCTGCCTCCAGCAGTTCCCGGGCACCACCCGCGCTCTGCTGGTCGCGATCGGCGTCATGGTGCTGGTGTCGTACGTCGCGGTGGGAGTGTCCCCGCGCACCATCGGACGGCAGCACCCCCTCAACACGGCCACCGCGGCCGCGTACATCCTGCTCCCGCTGGCCCGGATCATGGGCCCGATCCCGTCGTTGCTGATCCTCATCGGCAACGCGCTGACCCCCGGCAAGGGCTTCCGGCGCGGCCCGTTCGCCTCCGAGGCGGAGCTGCGCGCGCTGGTCGACCTCGCCGAGAAGGAGTCCCTGATCGAGGACGAGGAGCGCCGCATGGTGCACTCGGTCTTCGAGCTGGGCGACACGCTGGTGCGGGAGGTCATGGTCCCGCGGACCGATCTCGTCGTCATCGAGCGCTACAAGACGATCCGTCAGGCGCTGACCCTCGCGCTGCGTTCGGGCTTCTCGCGCATTCCCGTGTCCGGGGAGAGCGAGGACGACATCGTCGGGATCGTGTATCTGAAGGACCTGGTCCGCAAGACGCACATCAGCCGGGACGCGGAGAGCGAGCTGGTGTCCACGGCCATGCGGCCCGCCGCCTTCGTGCCCGACACCAAGAACGCCGGCGATCTGCTGCGCGAGATGCAGCAGGACCGCAACCACGTCGCCGTCGTCATCGACGAGTACGGCGGCACGGCCGGCATCGTCACGATCGAGGACATCCTGGAGGAGATCGTCGGTGAGATCACCGACGAGTACGACCGTGAACTCCCGCCGGTGGAGGACCTCGGCGACGACCGGCACCGGGTCACCGCCCGCCTCGACATCACCGACCTCGGTGAGCTGTACGGGCTCGACGAGTACGACGACGAGGACGTGGAGACCGTCGGCGGACTCCTGGCGAAGGCCCTGGGCCGCGTCCCCATCGCCGGGGCGTCCTCGGTCGTCGAACTCCCGGACGGGCGCGTACTCCGCTTGACAGCGGAGGCGGCCGCCGGGCGCCGGAACAAGATCGTGACGGTCCTGGTGGAGCCGGTGGGCGCCCTCGAGGCCGCCGAACAGGAGAAGGAGCCGGAGTGACCCCCCAGCAGCTGCGCGCCCTCTGCCTCTCCTTCAACGCGGCGGTGGAGGACTTCCCGTTCAACCCCGAGACCTCGGTCTTCAAGGTGCTGGGCAAGCTCTTCGCGCTGACGAACCTGGACGCGCGGCCCCTGACGGTCAACCTCAAGTGCGACCCGGAGGACGCGATCCGGCTGCGCGCCGACCATCCCGGGCTGATCGTCCCCGGCTACCACATGAACAAGCGCCACTGGAACACCGTCACGGTCGACGGCGAACTCCCGGACCGTGTGGTCCGGGAGCTCGTCGAGGACTCGTACGACCTGGTGGTGGCCGGTCTACCGCGCGCCGAGCGGCTCCGCCTCGACCGCCCCTGAGCGCCCGCGGAGTCCCATCGCGACGAGTGCCGCGGCCGCCAGCACGATGACCGTGTCCAGGGCGAGGACCGTGTGGACGCCGGACAGCAGGTCGTCCGAGGTGGTGGCGAGGACGCCCAGCAGCGGGATGCCGACGGTGAGGCCGACCTGCTGGGTGGAGGTGACCAGGCCGGTGGCCAGGCCCTGCTCCTCGTCGGGGACGCCGGAGGTGACCGTGACGCCGTACGAGATGATCGCGCCGAGGTGGCACATGCTGGCCAGGGAGACGGCGGCTGTGGCGAGCCAGACGGACCAGTTCCCGGTGCCGAGGCCGAGCAGGGCGGCGATCAGGGTGCCCTGGCCGACGAGTGAGCCGACCAGTGTGCGGCGCGGGCCGAAGCGGCCGATGATCCTGGGGGCGTAGGTGCCGGCCACCGCGGAGAGGACGCCCTGCACGCCGAAGACGAGGCCCGTCTCGAAGGCCGACAGGTGCAGGATCTCCTGGAGGTAGAGGGTCAGCACGAAGACGACCGTCGACATCATCGAGAAGGTGACCAGGCCGCCTATGTTGCCCCACGCCACCGTGCGGCGGCGCAGCATGGGCAGGGACACCAGGGGTTGTGCGGTACGGGACTCGATCTTGACGAAGGTGGCGAGGAGCAGCACGCCCGCGATCAGGGTGACGACGACGTCCGCGTGGCCGAAGCCGTGGTCGGCGGCGGTCGACAGGGCGTAGATCAGGGAGAGCAGGCCGCCGGTGACCGTGATCGCGCCGGGGATGTCCAGGCGGGGGCGGTCCGGGGTGCGGGACTCCGGGAGCAGGGTGGGGGCCAGCGGGAGCACGATCAGGGCGAACAGGGAGAGCAGGCCCATCGTGGAGCGCCAGCCGAGGGTGTCGGTGAGGGTGCCGCCGGCCACCATGCCGACGGTGAAGCCGAGCGAGAGCAGGGTGCCGGAGATGCCCAGGGCGCGGTCGCGGGCGGGGCCCTCGGGGAAGGTCGTGGTCAGCAGGGACATGCCGGTCGGCACGATGGCGGCGGCGCCGAGGCCCTGGAGGGCGCGTCCGGCGAGGAAGGACGCCGGGTCCCAGGCGAGGGTCGCGAGCAGGGAGGCCGTGCCGAAGAGGGCCAGCCCGGCGAGGAACAGCTTCCGTCGGCCGTACAGGTCGCCGATGCGGCCGAACAGCAGCAGGAAGCCGCCGGACGGCAGCGCGAACGCCGTGACCGCCCACTGGAGGGCGGAGGGGCTCATGCCGAGGTCCGCGCCGAGGACGGGCAGGGCGACGTTCAGGACGGAGAAGTCCAGCGCGACCATGAACTGGGCCGCGCACAGGACGAACAGGACGAGCTTGTCGCGCGTCGACAACCGGGGGGTGTCGAGCGTGTCGGGGGCGGGGTGTGTGGTGTCGATCGCCATGGGCAAGAGCCTGCGGGCGCCGGAATAGCCGTGGGGAGCCGCAAGTTGTGCTGGTGGTGGCACCACCAGGCAACAACGAGGGGGATGCGTTCGTGCCCGAGGTCGTACCCAAGAGTGAACGGCACCGTGAGCTGCGCGAGTTCCTGATGAGCCGGCGGGCGCGGGTCTCGCCCGCCGAGGCCGGGTTGCCGGACGGCGGGGCGCGGCGGCGGACCCCGGGGCTGCGGCGCGAGGAGGTCGCCGTGCTGGCGGGGGTGGGTGCCTCCTGGTACCAGTGGCTGGAGCAGGGGCGGGACATCTCGGTGTCCCCGCAGGTCCTCGACTCCGTCGGGAGGGTGCTGCGGCTGAGCAACGCCGAGCGGCGGCATCTGTACGTCCTCGCCGGGCTGAACCCGCCCGCGCCGGAACCGGCCGCCGACCACGGTTGTGAGGGGCTGCGGCGGCTGATCGACGCGTGGATGCCGTATCCGGCGCACATCATGGACGCGTACTACAACTGCGTGCTGTACAACGACGCGGCGGGCTGGGTGCTGGGCATGCGGCCGGAGAACACCCAGAACTGTCTCGTCGACTTCTTCACCGACCCGCTGTACCGGTCGCGATCGCACAGCTGGGAACAGAACGCGCGCACGGTCGTCGCGCAGTTCCGGGCGGCCTCCTCCGCGCGCCCGGAGGACGAGGGCTTCCAGGAAGTGCTGGGCCGGCTCAGGGAGTTGAGCGCGGAGTTCGTCGAGCTGTGGGAGCGGCGGGACATCGAGGACGCCGGGGTGATCCGCAAGGAGCTCGACCATCCGCTGGTCGGGCTGCTGTGCGTGGAGTCCACGGCGATGAAGGTACCGGCCCGCTCCGACCTGACGGTCGTCCTGCACACCCCGCTGGCCGAGGCCAACACCGCGGCCAAACTGGAGTGGCTGGCCTCACCGGAGGGGCGGCGCGGGGCGATGTATCCGGTGGCGGGGTGAGAACGGCCGGTCGACGCGCCGTCAGGGCGGCTCGGGCCACGGTCTGCCTTCTGGGCGGCCAGCGGTTTCAGTGACGGTCGGTCTTCCCCCGGCGGGCGGTGGCTCCGGTCTGGGCGCCTGGCTTTTGTCGCGTGGTGGCTTCGGTCTTGGTGTGCCCCGGTGGGCGGCGGCTTCGGTTGCGGTCGGCTTCTTCCCGGGCGGGAACGGTGTCCCGGTTGCCGTCGGGCTTCCTCGGCGGGCGGCGGCTTCGGTCTCGGCCTGGCTTCCGGCGGGTGGTGGCTTCGGTTTGGGTTTGATCTCCGGGCGGGCGGCGGCTCCAGTCAGGGCTGGGGTCTTTCCCGGGCGCGAACGGGTGTCTCGGTCGTGGTTGGCCATCCCTGGCGGGCGGTGGCTCGGGCCTCGGCGTGCCCCCCCCGGGGCGGGCGGTGGCTCGGGCCTCGGCGTGCGCCCGGGGCGGGCGGTGGCTCCGGTCTCGGCGTGCGCCCGGGGCGGGCGGTGGCTCCGGTCTCGGCGTGCGCCCGGGGCGGGCGGTGGCTCCGGTCTCGGCGTGCCCCCGGGCGGGCCGCGGCTCCGGTCGGGGTCTGCGCTCCGGGCGGAGGCGGCCCGGGTCTCGGCGTGCCCCCGCGGGAGGGCAGCGGCTCCAGTTGCGGCTGGCTTCTTCGGCGGCGGGAAGGGTGTCTCGGTTGCCGTCGGGCTTGCTCGGTGGGGGTGGGTCCGGGGGCGGCGTACCCCCCGTGTCGCCGTCCTGGCAGTTTCGGTTCGTATGCTCCTGTCATGACCGACAACAGTGCGCTTGACCCCGAGGACCGCAAGATCGTCACCCTGGCCCGTTCGGCGCGGGCCCGCAACAGGGTGCCCGAGGGGGCGGCCGTGCGGGACGAGACCGGGCGGACGTATGTGGCCGGGACGGTGGCGCTTGCCTCGTTGCGGTTGAGCGCGCTGCAGACGGCGGTGGCGATGGCCGTGGCGTCCGGGGCGAAGTCCCTGGAGGCGGCGGCGGTGGTGACGGATGCCGAATCGGCCTCCGACGAGGACCTGGCCGCCGTGCGGGATCTGGGCGGACCGCAGACTCCGGTGCTGGTGGCGGGGGTCGACGGCACCGTGCGCGGCACCGTGACCGCAGGCTGATACTCCCGGTAACACTTGGCCGGAATTCCCGCTTGCCGTTCCTCGTCCCACGCGCATCAATGGAACCGGAGATTCCGACGGACCGTCAGATTCCAGCTCGCGCGGCGTCCCGCACCACGCCCCGTGAAGCCCGGCCGTCCGTCGGGACGCACCCCCCGTCCATCCCCACATGGCAGTCCCCACCACGGGAAGGGAACCGGATTCCATGAAAGGCAAGCGCACAGGCTCTGGTGCGGCACTGGCGGTCGGCATGCTCGCGGCCGCCGGACTCGCGTTCGCGCCCGCCGCCCTGGCCGTCACCCCGGACACCGCGACCATCGACGCGGACTGTGGCCTCTACGGCAGTGGCCAGGCCACTCTCACCGCAACCCAGGACGGCACCGCGGCCACCGTCACCGTCACCTCGGCGATCAACGCTCCGCTCGCGCTCTCCGAGGACTCGATCTCCTCGACCCTCACGTTCGTGAACGCGAACGGCGGCACCACCACCTTCACCGGTACGGAGAACCCCGCCATCGCGGCCGGCGACCCCGTCACCGTGGGCCCGCTCAACGGCACGGTGGCGCCCGGCGACAGCCTGGAGTCGTACGGCGGTTCGCTCCAGATCGTCGTCTTCGGGATCACCGTGACCTGCACGGCGACCGGTCCGCAGGCCCCGGGCCCGTTCGTCTTCGACTGATCCTCCGGCGAGCAAGTCCCGTGGTTGCCGCAGGAACTGACATTCCGTCAGGTTTCTGCGGCAACTCCATTGACTTCTCACGCGATCCCCACATCAATGCCCCCTGTCGGCGCAGGACTTCAGGAGCTTCCGGAGGGGGCACATCCATGGGTTCGACGACTCGAAGACGCCGTCTGGCGTCCTTGCTCGGGGCGACCGCGCTCGCGGTCACCGCGGGCGGCGCACTGGCCTGTCCGGCCGGTGCCGCCACCGACGTGGACTTCGCCACGCACTGCATCCCGCCCGCGGTCGCGGGCATCCCGCCGATCGACGGCACCACGACGGCCCGTATCGCCGTGGACAACACCAGTCCCAAGGTGGGCGACACCGTCACCGTGACCTACACGGTGGTCAAGCCCGCCGCCAGCAACCCCACGGCCATCGCCCTGCCGGCCGACATCATGACGCCGACCGGCAAGGTCACCCTCGGCGGCGCCCAGACCGGCGCCGTGACGGTCGCGGGACCGAAGAAGAACGACCCGGTGCCGGGCAACGGCGCCTTCCCGTCGTTCTCGATGACCGGCACCTTCAAGGTCACCTCACCCGGCGCGATCACGCTCTCGCCCGGCGACTACAACATCCACACCAGCTACATCCTGGAACTGGACACGCCCTGCACGGTGATCACCCCGCCCGCCCCGGTCTCCGAGACGGTCACCGCGACGGACGCGAACCCCGTCAACGAGCGGGACATAGCGTTGGGTTCGGCATCCGGGAAGCCCGGTGACAGCGTCACCGTCACCGGCAGCAAGTTCACCCCGGGCGCGACGGTCACCCTGGCCGGGCGGGCCGGCGCCGCCCAGACCGCGGACACCGCCACCGTCACCGTCAACTCCTCGGGCGCCTTCAGCGGCTCGCTCGTCGTCAACGACAAGACGACGACCGGTGTCGTGGCGTACGAGGGCAGCGCGTGGAGCGATGCCAAGGGGGCGGGGCCCAAGGCGTACGTCGTCATCGACGACACGCCCGTCCCGGCCGGCAGCCAGAAGGTCACCACCACGGTGAAGGCCGGCACCCTGTCCATGTCCCAGGCCGGGGACTCCGTCAGCCTCTCGGCGGTGGACTACGGCAAGGGCGGCGCCTCGACCGGCAACCTGAACCAGGTGACGGTCAAGGACTTCCGCGGTGGTCCCGCCGGCTGGTCCCTCACCGGCAAGGTCACCGACTTCACCGGACCCGGCGCCAAGATCGACGCCGGTGCGCTGAGCTGGAGTCCCGCCTGCGCCACCAAGGCGGGCAGCCCGAGCACCTGCCAGGCCGGTTCCGCCGGCACGGTCGGATCCTCGGGAGCGACTCTCGCGTCCACCCCCAACTCCGCCCTCACCGGCGGTGAGTTCACCGTGGATGCCGGACTCTCCCTGAACGTCCCGGCGTTCACACCGGTGGGCACGTACTCCGGCGTTCTCACCCTCACGCTCAGCTGACCGTACGGGCGCCCGCACCCGCCCGTCCCGTCCTTCTCGCACCCGTGGGGGTCCGCACCCATGCGCAAGCTGTACGTCCTTCTGCTGAGCCTGTTCCTGGTCACGGCCGCCGCGCCCGCGTACGGCGCCGACAACGGCAGCTGGTCCGTGTATCCCGCCGCCTCCCAGGTCGCCGCGCGGCCCTACTTCTATCTCTCCGCAGACCCCGGCCAGAGCATCGACGACAAGGTGGTCGTCAGCAACAAGACCGGTGAGCCGCTGACCTTCCTGCTCTACGCCGCCGACGCCTACAACACCGCCCGCGACGGCGGTTTCGCCGTGCGCACGGTCGCGGAGAAGCAGCGCGGGGTGGGGGCCTGGGCGAAGCCCGTGAAGTCCCGGGTGACCGTTCCCGCGCACGGCAAGGTGACCGTGCCCTTCACGCTGTCGGTGCCCGAGGGTGCCGAACCGGGCGACCATCCCGGCGCGTTGGTCGCGCTGGACGAACGGGTCGACAAGGGGGACGGCACGGTGGCGCTCGGTGTGCAGCGGGCCGTCGCCGCGAGGATCTATCTGCGCGTGGGCGGACCGACCGTGCCGGCGATCGCCGTCGAGGACGTCCGCGTCAGCCATCACCAGCCGCTGGTACCGGGGTTGGGGGACAGCGGTGCGACGATCTCGTACACCCTGCGCAACACCGGCAACGTCACGTTGAACCCGAAGGTGGAGCTGCGGGCGACGGGGTTGTTCGGGCGGACGCTGCTGGCGCGTGAACTCGCGCGGATCCCGGGGGAGTTGCTGCCGGGGCAGCGGGTGCGGCTCAGTGAACCGTGGCGCGGCTCACCCCAACTCGACTGGGGCGACGTGAAGTTGACGGCAAGCGCGAAGGACACGCGGGAGTCGGCGAGCGCGAGCTTCTTTGCGCTGCCGTGGTTGGTTGCGGTGGTGCTGTTCTTGTCGGGTGCCGTGGGAGGGGGGGTGTGGGTTCGATTGCGGCTGCGGGCCGGTGGGGGCTTGTCGCGCCCGCGCGGCGGAGCCGCACATTGAACACAGCCCCGCCCCTGAAGGGGCGCCCCTCGGGCTGCCTTTTCTAAAGCGCGTCGGGACCCCGCTCGCCCGTCCGTACCCGTACGACCGTCTCCACCGGCAGGGCCCATACCTTGCCGTCGCCGATCTTGCCCGTGTGGGCGGCCTTGACGATCGCGTCGATGACGGTGTCCGAGTCGGCGTCGTCGACGACGACCTCGATGCGGACCTTGGGGACCAGGTCGACCTGGTACTCGGCGCCGCGGTACACCTCGGTGTGGCCGCGCTGCCGGCCGTAGCCGCTGGCCTCGGTCACGGTCAGACCGTGGACGCCGATCTCCTGGAGCGCGGTCTTGACCTCGTCGAGGCGGTACGGCTTGACGATCGCGGTGATGAGCTTCATGCCTGGGTCTTGACCTTCTGGGCGGAGGGGACGGACGACGCGCTGACCGGGGCACCGTGGCCCAGGACGCCGTGATCGTATGCGGTCTCGGCGTGCACCGTAAGGTCCAGGCCGGTGTGCTCGTGCTCCTCGTCGGCCCGGAAGCCCATCACCTTGTCGATCAGCTTCCCGATGCCGTACGTCACCGCGAACGCGTACGCCCCCACGGCGACCACGGCCACCAGCTGCTTGCCGAGCTGGGCGAGCCCACCGCCGTACAGGAGGCCCTCGGTGCCCCCCGTCATCGCCTTCTCCGCGAACACGCCGATCAGCAGGGTGCCGATGACTCCGCCGACCAGGTGGACGCCGACGACGTCCAGCGAGTCGTCGTAGTTCAGCTTGAACTTCCAGCCCACCGCGTACGAGCAGACGACACCGGCGGCGAGGCCGACGACGAGCGCGCCGAGGAGGGAGACCGAACCGCAGGACGGGGTGATCGCGACCAGGCCCGCGACCGCGCCGGAGGCCGCGCCCAGGGTGGTCGGGTGGCCGTCGCGCTTCTGCTCGACGAAGAGCCAGCCGAGCAGGCCGGTGCAGCCCGCGGCGAGGGTGTTGAGGAAGACCGCGGCGGCGAGGCCGTTGGCGCCGAGGGCCGAGCCCGCGTTGAAGCCGAACCAGCCGAACCAGAGCAGGCCCGCGCCCAGGACGACCATGGGGAGGTTGTGCGGGCGCATGGCGTCCTTCTTGAAGCCCAGCCGCGGGCCGAGGACCAGGGCGAGGGCGAGACCGGAGGCCCCGGAGGTGATCTCGACGGGCAGACCGCCCGCGAAGTCGAGCGCGCCGAGCTTGTTAAGGACCCAGCCGCCCGGGCCCCACACCCAGTGGGCGACGGGAACGTATACGAGCAGCGCCCAGACCGGGACGAACACCAGCCACGCGCCGAACTTCGCCCGGTCCGCGATCGCGCCGCTGATCAGCGCGGCCGTGATGATCGCGAAGGTGAGCTGGAAGGTGGCGAAGAGGAGGGTGGGCACGGTGCCCTGGACGCTGTCCGGGCCGAGGCCGTTCATGCCGGCGTGCTCAAGGCCGCCGATGAGCCCGGCGCCGATGTCGTCCCCGAAGGCCAGCGAGTATCCGGCGGCCAGCCACACCACCGTGACCAGGGCGATCGACACGAAGCTCATCATCAGCATGTTGAGGACGCTCTTCGTGCGGACCATGCCGCCGTAGAACAGGGCGAGCCCCGGGGTCATCAGCAGGACGAGGGCGGTGGCGGCGAGCAGCCAGGCGGTGTCGCCGGTGTCGACGCCTTGCGCGGCGAGGGACATGGAGGTCTCCAACCAGGTGGGGGCTCGTCAGAGGTTCACCGGCGTGCGTTTCCGGTTGAGCACGCCGGTGTTTCCGGGATGTTTCGTTGCGTGGAGGTTTCGGGAAGCTCACCGGAACGCGGGTGCTCGGGCGCCTGTGCGGCGGGGCTCTGTGGATCAGGGAGAATGGGGCGCATGAGCGTTCGCAGTCAGTCATCCGAGCCGTCGGCATCGTCGGAGGCCCCCCACCGCGCCGGCTTCGCCTGCTTCGTGGGCCGCCCCAACGCGGGCAAGTCCACCCTCACGAACGCTCTGGTCGGCCAGAAGGTCGCCATCACGGCGGACCAGCCGCAGACGACGCGGCACACGGTGCGGGGGATCGTGCACCGGGAGGACGCCCAGCTGATCCTGGTCGACACCCCTGGGCTGCACAAGCCGCGCACGCTGCTCGGCCAGCGGCTGAACGACGTCGTCCGCACCACCTGGGCCGAGGTCGACGTGATCGGCTTCTGCCTGCCGGCGAACGAGAAGCTCGGTCCCGGTGACCGCTTCATCGCGAAGGAACTCGCGTCGATCAAGAAGACGCCGAAGATCGCGATCGTCACGAAGACCGACCTCGTGGACTCCAAGACCCTCGCCGAGCAGCTCATCGCGATCGACCAGCTGGGCAAGGAGCTGGGCTTCGAGTGGGCGGAGATCGTGCCCGTCTCGGCGGTCGGTGACAAGCAGGTGGGTCTGCTGGCCGACCTGATCGTCCCGCTCCTCCCGGAGGGGCCCGCGCTCTACCCCGAGGGCGACCTCACGGACGAGCCCGAGCAGGTCATGATCGCCGAGCTGATCCGCGAGGCCGCGCTGGAGGGCGTCCGCGACGAGCTCCCGCACTCCATCGCGGTGGTCGTCGAGGAGATGCTGCCCCGCGAGGACCGCCCGGCCGACAAGCCCCTCCTGGACATCCACGCCTTCGTCTACATCGAGCGCCCCAGCCAGAAGGGCATCATCATCGGCCCCAAGGGCAAGCGCCTGAAGGAGGTCGGCATCAAGTCCCGCAAGCAGATCGAGGCGCTGCTGGGGACACCGGTCTTCCTGGACCTGCATGTGAAGGTGGCGAAGGACTGGCAGCGGGATCCTCGGCAGTTGCGGAAGCTGGGGTTCTGAGCGGGGTGGGTGGAGGTTTGTGGCGGTCGCCGTCCGTGTGAGGGCCTGAGCGAGGCGGCATCAGGTCGCGGAAGCAGGTCGAGGCGCTGCTCACGCCGGCCGCGCGGCGGTAGCCGCATGGGTTTCGCCCCCGCCGCCCCTACCCGTCCCACCTCCAGGGGGCGCTGCCCCCTTCGGCCCCCGTTACGGGGACCAGCCCCCGGACCCCCGCTCCTCAAACGCCGGAGGGGCTGATTCCGGGGAACATGTCCTGCAGGCCCACCACTCTCAGCAGTTGCAGGCGTTCGTACGCCTCCGTCCCCGGGCGGGCCGTGTGGACGACCAGGAGGTGGTGGTGTTCGTGGCTGACCATGACCTCGCAGTCGAGTTCCAGCAGGCCCACCACGGGGTGCACGAAGCGTTTCGTCGCCTTGTTGCGCTGGGACACCTCGTGCTCGTCCCACAGGCGGGCGAACTCCTCGCTGGCCGCCCGTAGTTCGGCGACCAGCGCGGCCGGTTCCGGGTCGTCGGGGCGGGCCGCGGTCACCGCGCGCAGGGTGGCCACCTGGGTGCGCGCGTGGTCCGCGAGGTCCTCCTCGGGGAAGAGCGTGCGCGCGGTCGGGTCCAGGAAGAAGCGCCGGGTCAGGTTGCGCTCGCGGCGCGGGCGGGACATCGCGTCGCCGACCAGCGCCTTCGCCATCGCGTTCTGCGCCAGCACCTCGCCGTAGTCGTTGACCACCTGCGCCGGGGTGTCGTGCAGCCGGTCCAGGATCAGCAGCAGCCCCGGGCGGACATGCGCCGACCCCGTCTCGCGGCGCGGGGGCTCCTCGCCGACCAGGTGGAACAGATGGTCCTGCTCCACGTCGGTCAGCCGCAGCGCACGGGCCAGCGCGGTCAGCATCTGACGGGAGGGGCGGGGGCCCCGGGACTGCTCCAGCCGCGTGTAGTAGTCCACCGACATCCCGGCCAGCTGGGCCACCTCCTCGCGGCGCAGCCCGGGCGTGCGGCGCCGGGCGCCCGGTGTCAGGCCCACGTCGGACGGGTTCAGACGGGCGCGGCCGCGACGCAGGAAGTCGGCGAGTTCGGCTCGGTTCACCCCTCCAGCGTGCGGCACCCCGTCCGGCTTATCCAGGGACTGCCGATCCCCTGATCGAGAGGTCTCTCCCGGTGCGAGCGGGGCCGCCCCACGCTGGTCGGGACGAGAGGAGCAGGACATGCTGACATTGGTGACAGGTACGACGGGACAGGTCGGACGGCGCTTCGTGCCGAGGCTGCTGGCGCAGTCCCGGCCGGGGGAGCAGGTCCGGGTGCTGGTGCGGGACGCGGCTCGCGGTGAGCGCTTCGCGGAGCTCGGCGCCGAGGTCGTCGTAGGAGATCTGCGGGACACCGAGGTGCTCGGCAAGGCCGTCGCCGGGGTGGACGCGGTCGTGAACGTCGCCGCGGCCTTCCGGGGAGTGCCGGACGAGGAGGCGTGGTCCGTCAACCGGGACGCGGCGGTGGAGCTGGGGCGCGCCGCGGTGGCCTCCGGCGTTCGACGGTTCGTGCAGGTCAGCACCGGTCTCGTGTACGGCACCGGGCGCCGCCGCCCGCTCACCGAGGACGACGAGAGCCGGCCCGGCGGGGCGATGTGGGGTGCCTATCCCGAGTCCAAGGCGGAGGCCGAGCGGCGGTTGCTGGCCATGGAGGGGCTCGACGTGCGCGTCGGGCGGCTTCCCTTCGTCTACGGCGAGGGGGATCCGCATCTCGCGCAGTCCCTGATGTGGGCGAAGAACTGGGCGTCGGCCCAGCGGCTCCACGTCGGGCACCATGCGGATGTGGCCCAGGGGTTGCTGCGGATTCTGTACGCGCCGGGGATTTCGGGGCGGGTGTACAACATCGCCGACGACGCGCCTGTGACGGCGGTGGAGTTGCATCAGCTCAACGGGGTGGAGATTCCGGCGGAGTTGTACGAGCGGGTCGATCCCGATCCGTGGCTGGTGATCATGTCCACGGAGCGGATTCGGCGGGAGCTGGGGTATCGGCCGGTGTATCCGTCGGTTTATGCGGCTCGGGAGGCCGGAGCGCTCTGAAAAAAGGTCGGTCGTCGTCTGCGGGCCGGTGGGGGCTTGTCGCGCAGTTCCCCGCGCCCCTAAGTAGGTCTAGTCGACGCCTCTTATGCGGTCGACCAGTATCGCCCCTGCCAGACCCAGTACCGCCGCCAGTCCGTACAGCACCCGGTACCCCCCTAGGTGCGTGACGATCGGGGCCGCCAGCGCGGGGGCGGCCACCTGGGGGAGGGCGTTGGCGATGTTGATGACGCCCAGGTCCTTTCCCCGGTCCACCGCCCTCGGCAGGACGTCTGTCATCAACGCGAAGTCGACCGACATGAAGACCCCGAGCCCGACCCCCAGCAGTGCCGCCACGATGATCGCGCTCGGCCAGGTCTGCCACACGGCGAGCAGGGCCGTGGCGATCGCCATCAGGACCCCGGACCAGCGGACGAAGGGCTTGCGGCGGCCCAGCCGGTCCGACCAGACGCCGCCCACCACGACCGTGGCCAGCAGCGCCACGCTGTCCACAGCGGTGAGGATCAGCACGCCCTGCTCGGGGTCGTCGTGGTGCAGGCGGTCCCGCAGGTAGTAGAGGAGGTAGAGGATCACCAGCGCGTTGCTGAGGTTGATCAGGAAGCGGGTCAGCCAGGCCCAGGCGAAGTCGGGGTGGCGGCGCGGGCTGAGCCAGAAGCCGCGCGCGAACGACCGCCAGGACCAGGTGGGGCGGTCCGTCGCCCCCAGTCGAAGATCCCGGTGGCGGAGCACGTACGGCAGTACCCCCGCCAGCGTGAACACCGCGCACGCCGCATAGCCCGCCGCGATCCCGCCCGCCGCCGTCGCGAGGCCCGTGCCGACGACGGCGCCGAGGATCTGCGCCGCCCCGATCCAGCCGCCCACCGCGCCCCGCTGGAGCCGCGGCACCCGGTCCGGCACGGCCGCCGTGACCGCCGCGAAGGCCGCGTTCAGGGTCAGCTGGACCAGGCACCAGCCGAGCGTCATGAGCCACAGCCCGTGCGCCCCGGCGAGCACCAGCAGCGACAGCGCGCCGCCTGCGGCACCGGCCACGATCCACGGGCTGCGGCGGCCCCAGCGGGCCGTGGTGCGGTCCGACAGCGCGCCGAAGAACGGGTTCGCCGCCAGCGACACCACCGCGCCCACCCCGGTCACCCACGCCAGCAGCGTCTCCTTCGACATGCCGGTGCCGGGCGCGAAGTCCTCCGCCTGCCGGGCGAGCAGGATCTGGAGTGGGCCGTACCAGCCCACCCAGATCGCCACGTTGGCGAGGGAGAGGGACGCGGTCCAGCTCTTGCCGACCCGGTCGACCGGCTCGGAGAGAGCCGTGCTCACCTCTGGGCCCGGAGCAGGCCCCGGTACCAGTCGTACGACGCCTTCGGGGTCCTGGCCAGCGTCTCGAAGTCGACGTGCACCAGCCCGAACCTGCGCGCGTACCCCTCCGCCCACTCGAAGTTGTCCATCAGTGACCACACGAAGTACCCGCGCACGTCCACACCGGCCTCGACCGCCCTGTGCAGGGCGCGGACGTGGCCGTCCAGGTAGGCGATCCGGTCCTGGTCGTCGAGGCCCTCGTAGGAGCAGCCGTTCTCGGTGATGACCACGGGCGGGAGCCGGTCGACGTAGCGCTCGTGGAAGGTGGTGAGGAGTTCGGTGAGCCCCTCGGGGACCACCGGCCAGCCGAAGTCCGTCACCGGGACGCCCTCGATCTCCTGGACGGAGAAGGGGAGTTCGGCGGGGATCGTCAGGCCGCCGAACTCGATGTCCTCGCCCTGGGGGGCGCCGACGCGGGTCGGGGCGTAGTAGTTGACCCCGTAGAAGTCGAGCGGCTCGCTGATGATTTTGAGGTCGGCGGCGACGTCTCCGGGCATCAGGTCGCCCAGGCCTGAAGGGTATTCGCCGAGGAGGACGGGTTCAGCGAACAGCCGGTTCAGCAGCAGGTCGTAGAAGTCCGCCGCCTCCAGGTCGGGTTGGTCCTGGGAGGCCGGCCAGGTCGGGCCGTGCGAGTTGGCGATCCCGATGTCGGTGGCACCGGCCGCGCGCAGCGCCTGTACGGCCAGGCCGTGGCCGAGGAGCTGGTGGTGGGCGACGGGCAGTGCGTCGAACATCAGCTGCTTGCCCGGGGCGTGGGCGCCGAGCGCGTGGCCGAACAGGGTGTGTTCGGCGGGCTCGTTGAGGGTGATCCACTTCTTGACGCGGTCGCCGAGACGGTCGGCCACGAGGGACGCGTACTCGGCGAAACGGGAAGCGGTGTCCCTCTCCAGCCAGTCGAGGGTGACCGGCAGGTCCCAGTGGAAGAGGGTCGGGACCGGACGGACGCCCGCCGTGACCAGCTCGTCCACGAGACGGTCGTAGAAGTCGAGGCCGCCGGGGGAGTTCACCCGTGGCCAGGAGATCGAGAAGCGGTACGCGTCCACGCCCAGGCCCGCCAGGAGGGAGACGTCCTCGCGGTAGCGGTGGTAGTGGTCGCAGGCCACCGCCGCCGTCGAGCCGTCCTTCACCCGGCCCGGCTCGGCCGTGAAGGTGTCCCACACGGACCGCTCGCGCTGGTCCGCCGCGCCCTCGATCTGATGGGCGGAGGTCGAGACGCCCCACTGGAAGCCGGCCGGGAACCGGGGGATCGGATGCTCTTGAGTCGCCATGCGCCGGATCATCCGTACCGGCGGGTAGGGAAGTCAACGGGCAGGCGTGAACAAGCAGTTACGCGCCCTCTTTGAGTACCTTCGAGATCAGCTTCCGCTGCTCCTCCGTCAGCCGGGGATCGGCCGCGTAGACCGTCCTGCCGTCCACGGTGATCTCGTAGCTGAAGCCGTCCGGAACCCCGATCGGCCGGGTGCCCCGGCCGGCCGCGACCGCCTTCTCGGCCAGGGCCTGCCATTCGTGGGCATCGGGCCGCTCGGAGGTGTCGACCTCCTTGTGCCGCTCGATGCCCGCGAACCCGCCCGTGCGCCGCACCTGAATACGCATGGGTCCCTGTCTAGTACGGACTCACAGAATCCGCACCCCGACCTGCTCCCAGGCCTTCGACACGGCCTGGAGTTCGTCGCCGCCGTCACCGAAGCGCTCGCGCGCGGCCTTCACGGTGAGCTTCGCGAAGTCGTTGAACAGGGCGCGGTCGGAGAGCTCGCCGCCGGTGAGGACGTCGTACCAGATCTGGCCCGCGCGCTCCCAGGCGTGGCCGCCGAGAGCGCTGGCGACCAGGTAGAACGCGTGGTTGGGGATGCCGGAGTTGATGTGCACGCCGCCGTTGTCGCGGCCGGTGCGGACGTAGTCGTCCATCGTCGCCGGCTGCGGGTCCTTGCCGAGGACGTCGTCGTCGTACGCGCTGCCCGGCTCCTTCATGGAGCGCAGGGCCTTGCCCGAGACGCTGGGCGCGAGCAGGCCCGCGCCGATCAGCCAGTCGGCCTCGGCGGCGGTCTGGCCGAGCGTGTACTGCTTGATGAGCGAGCCGAACACGTCGGACATCGACTCGTTGAGGGCGCCCGGCTGGCCGTAGTAGGTGAGGTTCGCCGTGTGCTGGGTGACGCCGTGGGTGAGTTCGTGGCCGATGACGTCGATCGGGATGGTGAAGTCGAGGAAGATCTCGCCGTCGCCGTCGCCGAACACCATCTGCTCGCCGTTCCAGAAGGCGTTGTTGTAGTTCTCGTCGAAGTGGACGCTCGCGTCGAGCGGGAGACCGTCGCCGTCGATGGAGTGGCGGGCGTAGGCCTGCAGGTAGAGGTCGAAGGTGGCGCCGAGACCGGCGTAGGCGCGGTTGACGGTGGCGTCCTGGCCGGGGTCGGCACCCTCGGCGCGGACCTTCGTGCCCGGCAGGTCGGTGCCGTGCCCGGCGTCGTAGATCGTGCGCAGCGGCTGGTCCGACGGCGCCGTCGCCTTCGGGGCGGCCGCGAGGCCGAACTCGGTGGTGACGCGGCGGCGGCCGCGCAGCTCGCTGTCGCGGACCAGGGTGCGCCGGGCGGGGCCGGAGAGTGCGGGGTCCTCGTTGCGGGCGAGCTTGTCGAGGACGTGTGGTGGTACGACCGTGCAGAAGACGGGCTCGAAGCCCCCGTTTGTCGTCATGCCCGGCACCTTTGCACTGAGTCATGACCGTGTCACTAGTCGCAACCATGATTGGTGAAATATGCGGACAGAAGTGCGCACGCTCCGTGACGAAGTGGTATGGCGCACTTTTTGTCCCTTTTATCTTGCGGGTCCCGCATACTGATACGGCGCCCCGCACCGGAACCGGCTCGGCTAGCATGCTTCGCATCATGCGTTTCGGGCTGCTTCTTCTTAGCTGCCGCGGCGAGGGCCTGTAGTCCAGGTCGACTCCCTCCCCGCGGAGCTTCGCGTTGCGTGTCGGCCGTCCTTTCCGGACATCCCTAGGAGCCCCGCAATCATGGCGAACCGCCAGCAGCCCAGCACCATGCCGATCCACAAGTACGGCCAGTACGAGCAGGTCGACATCCCGGACCGCACCTGGCCGAACAAGCGGATCACCGTCGCCCCCCGCTGGCTCTCCACCGACCTGCGTGACGGCAACCAGGCCCTGATCGACCCGATGTCGCCCGAGCGCAAGCGCCGGATGTTCGACCAGCTGGTCAAGATGGGCTACAAGGAGATCGAGGTCGGCTTCCCGGCGTCGGGCCAGACGGACTTCGATTTCGTACGGTCGATCGTCGAGGAGCCGGGGGCGATCCCGGACGACGTCACGATCTCCGTACTGACCCAGGCCCGCGAGGACCTGATCGAGCGGACCGTGGAGTCCCTGAAGGGCGCCAAGCGCGCGACCGTCCACCTGTACAACGCCACCGCGCCGGTCTTCCGCCGGGTCGTCTTCCGGGGCTCGAAGGACGACATCAAGCAGATCGCCGTCGACGGCACGCGCCTGGTGATGGAGTACGCCGAGAAGCTGCTGGGCCCGGAGACGGAGTTCGGCTACCAGTACTCGCCGGAGATCTTCACCGACACCGAGCTGGACTTCGCGCTGGAGGTCTGCGAGGCGGTGATGGACGTCTACCAGCCCGGTCCGGGCCGCGAGATCATCCTCAACCTGCCTGCCACGGTGGAGCGTTCGACCCCCTCGACGCACGCCGACCGCTTCGAGTGGATGCACCGCAACCTCTCCCGCCGCGAGTACGTGTGCATCTCGATCCACCCGCACAACGACCGCGGTACCGCCGTCGCCGCCGCCGAGCTGGCCCTGATGGCCGGCGCCGACCGCGTCGAGGGCTGTCTGTTCGGACAGGGCGAGCGCACCGGCAACGTCGACCTGGTCACCCTGGGCATGAACCTGTTCTCGCAGGGCGTCGACCCGCAGATCGACTTCTCCGACATCGACGAGATCCGTCGTACGTGGGAGTACTGCAACCAGATGGAGGTCCACCCGCGCCACCCGTACGTGGGCGACCTGGTCTACACGTCCTTCTCCGGCTCCCACCAGGACGCCATCAAGAAGGGCTTCGACGCCATGGAGGCCGACGCGGCCGCGAAGGGCGTCACCGTCGACGACATCGAGTGGGCGGTCCCGTACCTGCCGATCGACCCCAAGGACGTCGGCCGCTCCTACGAGGCCGTCATCCGGGTCAACTCGCAGTCCGGCAAGGGCGGGATCGCCTACGTCCTGAAGAACGACCACAAGCTGGACCTGCCCCGCCGGATGCAGATCGAGTTCTCCAAGCTCATCCAGGCCAAGACGGACGCCGAGGGCGGCGAGGTCAAGGGCTCCGACATCTGGGCGGTCTTCCAGGACGAGTACCTGCCGAACCCCGAGAACCCGTGGGGCCGTATCCAGGTCAAGAACGGCCAGTCGACCACGGACACCGACGGCGTGGACACGCTGAAGGTGGAGGCCACGGTCGACGGCGTCGACACCGTCCTGACCGGTAGCGGCAACGGCCCGATCTCGGCCTTCTTCGACGCGCTGGCCAAGGTCGGCATCGACGCCCGGCTGCTGGACTACCAGGAGCACACGATGAGCGAGGGCGCCTCCGCGCAGGCCGCCTCGTACATCGAATGCGCGATCGACGGCAAGGTTCTGTGGGGAATCGGGATCGACGCGAACACGACGCGTGCGTCGCTGAAGGCGGTCGTCTCGGCCGTCAACCGAGCCGCTCGATAATCCCTCTGACCGGTGGTTTCGGGGCCTTGGTCGCTGTATACGGCGATCAAGGCCCCGTCGTTTATCGGCCATCGGCGCGTGGAGGTCACGGGTAGGTCTCGTCAGGGGTGCTGACTCCGCCTCGCTGATGTGGCTAACATCACGCAAGCGCGGCGATGTTGCCGCGGCGTTACGGAGGTGCGACGTGCTCCCAGGACCGGGACGAAACGACCGTGCTGTCAGGCCTGCGCGCCTCCTGGGCACCCGTACCGCGTGGACGACCGTCGGCGACGGCGAGTTTTTCTGCCCCGGGTGCGGTGGCGACCGCAACTTCCAGCGCCTGACCGGCCGTCGCCGCTTCACCCTGCTCGGCGTCCCGGTCCTGCCGCGCGGCGACACCGGCCCGGTGGTGGAATGCGCGGCCTGCCGACGCCACTTCGGCACGGACGTCCTCGACCACCCGACCACGACCCGTTTCTCGGGGATGCTCCGCGACGCCGTCCACACGGTCGCGCTCGCGGTCCTGGCCGCGGGCGGCACCTGTTCGCGCACCGCCCTGGAGACCGCGGCCGCCACGGTCCGCGCGGCGGGCTTCGACGACTGCACGGAGGACCAGCTGGAGGCTCTGGTCGAGGCCCTCGCCGAGGACACCGGCCGGGTCTACGACCGCCCCTGCGGAGCCGGCCTCGCCATAGAGCTCCACGAGGCCCTCGACCCGCTCGCCCCCCACCTCGCCCCGGCGGGCCGCGAGTCGGTCCTCCTCCAGGCGGCCCGCATCGCCCTCGCGGACGGCCCGTACACCCCGGCGGAGCGGGACGTCCTCGCCACCGTGGGTACGGCCCTGACGATCTGCGCGGACGACGTGACGAGGCTGCTGGCGGCGGCCCGGACGCCGTCCTGATACTCCCCGAGGAGTAGTCCACGCTCCGGGCCACCCCTGGGGGTCGACAGCGCCCAGCTCACCGCGACGACCCACGTCAGCCGGATCATGGGGAAGCTGGGGGCTCGGGACCGGGCGCAACTGGTCATCGTGGCCTACGAGTCGGGGATGGTGACTCCGGGGGCCGTGTGAGGGACCGGTCGTCCCGACCGTCACCCCGGGCGCACGGTGCGCAGGATCTCCGACAGCGCGGTCCGTTGCGCCTCGTCCAGGCCGGTGCTGTCGAGGACGTCCCGTGCCTCGTCCGCGCACTCCGCCATGACCTTCTCGAACTCCGCGCGCAGGGTCCGGCGCCGGTTGCCGGAGGCGCCCTGGAGTTGCTTGCGCAGCTCCCAGGCGTGCCGGTACAGGGCGTTGACCAGCTGGTAGCGGGCCTCGGAGTTGTCGGGGTCCTCGGTGCACAGCTGCCGCAGGTCGGCGACGAGCGGGCCGAAGCCGTCCCGTTCGGAGCGGGACGCGTGCGCGCTCACCGTCGTGCTCACGACCAGCCTCCGGCGCAGCGCGACGGTCTCGTCGTCCGTCCAGCGGCCGAGGTCCTCGGCCACGGTCCGCGCCGCCGGCAGGTCCTTGCCGGAGTTGGTCCAGCGGATGTACGCGTCGATCAGCAGGGCGCGCAGCCGCTCGTCGTCCGGGTCGTCCGCCAGCAGCGCGCGGACGCTCCGCACGGCCTGGCCGTGCCGTCCGCGGTCGATGTCGAGGCGGATGAACGACATCGCGAGCTTCTGCCGACCGCGTTCGCCGAACGCCTCGTCCCGCGCCCTGGACAGCACCTCCTCGACCTCGTCGTGCCGGTCGAGGCTGCTCAGGAGCCGGGCCAGCACGACGGCGGGACCGGTGGCGCCGGGCAGCCGTGTCACCCAGCGCCGCAGCGCCGTCACGGCGGCCGTCACGACGTCCCGCTCCCGCTCGTCGGCCGGGGCACCGGACCTGTTCAGGATGTCGAACGCCGACCTGACGGAGGGGAAGTACAGCCCCTGCGGGTCGTCCAGGAGGTCGACGTAGCGGTCGGGCACCGGGTTGCGGCCCCAGGACCGGCCGATGCGCCGGAACCGGTCGGCGAAGAGATCGGACGAGGAACGCGACGCGGCCTCCTCGACGGCCTGGAAGACGCGGCTCAGCGCACGCTCGCAGGCGAGTTCGGTGAGCTTGTTGTTCTGCTCCACGAACGCCACCGGGTCGCCCGCGTACCCCAGCTGCCGGACACCGGTCAGCACGCTCTCGTCCGCCGGGTCCAGGGCCAGCGCGTCGATGAGACGCAGGTTTCCGATCACGTCACCGGAGTATTCGGTCAGCGCCCACTCGGCCTCCGCGTCGTGCACGACGGCCTTGTTGATCGCCAGCTTCCACAGCACCCGGCGCCGCGCCCACTCCGTGTGCGCCTGCTCCTCGGCCTCGTCCCCGGGCCTGCGGGTACGTCCCGTGGCCCGGGAGGCCTCGTCGTACGCCTCCTCGAACAGTGCCACGCACAGCCGCTCGAAGGGAGCGCGTACCCGGTCCGGGAGCGCCGCCACGGCCGCGGCGACAGCGGCCGTACGGCGGTCCCGGGCGGCCGCGAGGTCCGCCGCCCCCACGGAGCGGCCGACGCCGAGCAGCAGCGTGGGGCTGCGGTGGGTGAGGACGTGGTTCAGCTCCTCCAGGCGCAGATGCGCAGTGGCCGTCCCGACCTTGCCCCGGCCGGCCAGGACGGGCGGGATCAGCCGGGGGTCCTCCTCCAGTTCGCTGTCCGGCGTCATGCCCTGGATCAGCGGGGCGGTGCCGAAGGAACCGGCCAGGACCCGGTGCGCATCGGCCCGTTCCGCGGCGCCGTGGCGGACGTCCCCGTGCAGCAGGGCCCGCAGATAGAGCGCTTCGAGGTACTGGCGCCAGGCCTGGGCGGCATGCGCCAGATCGCCCGCCGAGGTGTGGGCCACCGCGAGGTTGCGCAGGACGGCCGGGTCGACGGGGTCGTCGGCGAGCATGGTGTTCCAGTGCCGTCGTGCCTCGGTCGTGCGCCCCAGCCGCAGTTCGGCCTCGGCCTGCCGGCCGCCGACATAGGAGCGCAGCAGGGTGACCGCCTCCCGGCGCCGCAGCTCGGGCGGATACGCGTCCAGCGTCGCCCAGGCCTCGGTGAAGTTGGCGCGCAGGCGCTCCTCGGCCGTGGCGAGGGCGTGCGCGACCCGTTCGCGGGGGCCGGCGTTCTCCGGCGGCGGGGGAGGAGCGGTGGGGGCCTTCGCGGGCGCCGGGGCTTCGGAGTCCGGAGCCTCCTCGGCCGGCGCCTCCAGCTCGGTCAGCCGGGCCTCCAGCGCCCGCACCGCCTCGGAGGGCGCGGGCTCCACCGGCCCGAACGTGCCCTGTGCCGACGCCAGTTTCTTTCCGACCCGCTTGGTGAGGATGTTCCGCAGACTTCCGGGCGACTGCTGAAGCCCCGTCTCGCAGTCCTCCAGCCGCTTCTGGAACTCCTCGAACGGCATGACGAGCCCGGCCGGTTCGGCCGCCTTGAAGAGCCGCAGGTCCTCCAGACGGGCCAGCCGCAGGCGCTCCCAGCGGTCGGCCAGGGCCACCAGAGTGCCGTGGTCGCCCAGGACCCGGGCGAAGCCGGCCTGCCCCTCGACCGCCTCCTTCTGCAGGCCCTTCGCATGACGGACCGCCGCGTCCAGTAGCCCGGTCAGCCGGGCCGCCGCCTCCTCGAACTCCGCGAGCCGCTCGTCGGCTCCGGCCGCCGAGGGGGTGCCCGACGGGACGGCCGCCGGGGTACGGCCCGCCAGCTCGGTCAGGCGCGCGTCGAGGGCGAGTGCCGTCGGCGAGGGGGACGGATCGAGGCCCGCGAACTCGTCGCGGTGCTGGGCGAGTCTGCGGCCCACCCGCTTGGCGAGGATGTTGCGCACACTGCCCAGCGGCTCCTGGAACTCCGCCTCGCACGCCTCCAGCCGGGCCTGGAACTCGTCGAAGGGCATGACCAGGCCCGCCGGTTCGGCCCCCTTGAAGCGGCCCAGCTCCTCCAGCCAGGACAGCCGTACGGTCTCCAGGCGGTCCACCAGGCCGGTCAGGACTCCGTGGTCCCCGCAGACCCGCGCGTAGGCGGGCCCGTCGGCGACCGCCGCCCCGGCCAGGTCTTTCGCGTGGGCCCGGGTGTCCTCGCGCAGGTCCTTCAGCGCGCCCGCGAGGTCCGTGAACCAGACCAGCCGCTCGTCGGGACCCGCCGCCCCGCTCTCCTCGGGACCGGCCTGCCGTTGCGCGTCCGCCATGGGCTCCGGGGGGTCCGCGCCCAGCGCACGCCAGGCCGCGGCAAGCGCCTTCTCGTGCCGCTCCGGCTCGCCGTCGGTGAACGCCCTGGCCGCCGCGTGCGCGCCGAGGTCGGGGAAGCGCAGCGGACGCCACAGCAGCCGCTGCCGGTGGATCAACGCGATCAGGACGTCCGGGAGGGAGCGCTCCGCGACACAGTCCGCGAGCCGGGCCGGGAGCTCGGCGCGCTCCGTCTCGAAGAGCTCGCAGACCAGATGGAGCACACGGATCGCGGGGCCGTCACCGGGCGGCAGCCGCTTCGCGAGGCGGCGTACGGCCGCGGGCGGATAGCCGTACACCATCCACTGCACGGCGAGGACGGTGAACGCGGCCGTCCCGCCCCGGCGCCGGCCCGCCAGCTCGCACACGGCCTCCAGCTCGGCGTGCAGCGCGTCCCTGGTCCGCTCGGCCGTACGGCCGCGCAGCCGGCTGTCGGCCGTCATGTCGTGGACACCGCTCCAGCGGCACTCCCCGGGCCGCAGCAGCGGCAGCGCGGGCGGCCCGTCCTCCGGGTCGCCGAGGCCGCCGAAGTCGTCACGGCCCTCGCGGATCGTGTCCGCGATCCCGTCGGCGCGCACCCGGTGCTCGTCGGTGTAGCCGGGCGTGCCCGACCGCTCCTCGTCCAGGCCCCGGTGGGCGATGCCGAGATGGGCCCAGACACGGTGGTTGACGGGGGAGAGGGTGGCGGCGGCCGTCAGCCAGCGGACAGCGGGCCCGGGGAGTCCGTGGCGGAGGTAGAGCAGCCCCACGTGGTACGGGTGCTTGGGATTGGTGCCGTCCAGACGGTGGGCGCGGGCCAGCAGCGTCAGCGCGGTCACCGGGTCCGTGGCGGGGTGAACGCCGATCCGGAAGCTCGCCTCGACGACCGCGTCCAATTGGCCCTGGGTGACGGGCCTGCCCTGCTCGATCTCGGACCACCAGTGCGCGGCGTTGCGCCACAGCACGTCCGGCCGGGTCTCCAGCCTCCCGCGTGCGGTCATGCCGGACCCCTCTCCGCGCCCAGTTCGGCCACCGGCAGGATCAGCAGACGCCGGCCGTCCGACACCGCGGCCCGGTCGCCGTCCGGGGACACCGCCAGGGGGTGGGGGCGGACGTAGGTGGTACGGCCGTCGCGGACCAGGGCGTGGGAGCCGTCGGGATGCTCCACCACCAGCAGCCGGCCGTCCAGCGCGGAGCCCGCCAATCCGGCGCCCGGGACGGTGTGGAAGCCGACGCGCACCGCCAACTCCACGTCGAAGCAGACTCCCTGGCCCTTGGCGTCCACGATCGCGGTCAGCCCGCCGCCGGGCAGTGTTCCGGTGATCCCGGTCACCGGCTGTGTCACCTGCAGGAGCTGGTGTCGCGTCAGGTCGAGTCGGTGGACGCGTTGTTCGCCGACGACCAGGGCGAAGTCCCCCACCCGTGCGATACCGAGCAGCACGGACTCCAGGGTGTGCTCCGCCCCGGCCCGGCCCGCCGTGTACTCGGTGAGCCGCCCGTCGAGGCCGCCGACCAGCAGCCGCTCGCCGTCGGCCGCCAGCACCTGCACACCGGCGTGATGGTGCAGCGCCTGCTCCGGAGCGTCGAAGGACCACACGGACCCCGACCACATGCCGACGTACAGAGTGCCCCCGTCGAAGGCCAGGGCCCCGGGTACGTTCAGCCGTGCCCCCTCCGCGGGGGGGATGTCCCGGACCCGCGTCCACCCCTCCGACGACGCCAGCACCACCCGCCCCGACCAGTCGGCCACGGCCAGGCAGTCCCGCCCGCGCGCCCACAGCCGGGGCCGGTCCCGCAACTCGGCGGTGCCGCCGCTCTCGTACGACGATCCGGTCCAGGTGTGCACCGACAGCCGCCGCCCGTCCAGGACGGCCAGCGTGCGTCCGTCGGGGAAGAACACCGGGCGGCCCCGCACCGGGAGCACCGGCCGGTCCGCCGTGTCCCAGGACGGCTGCTCCCGCGGTGCCCGTACCTGGAAGGGCGCCGACGTGGCCGGTGTGCAGCCGGGCGCCGTCGCGACGAGCCGTACGTCCTCCGCCGCCGCGGCCGGGAAGGCGAGGTCGCCGAAGACGGCCTCGCCGCCGGTGAGGGGCACGGTGAGCGTCCCGGTGAGTCCGGTGCCGGGCGGCTGGGCGGCCAGGGTGACCGTGCCCTGGGCGGCCGTGGCGCCCGCCGAGGCGGCCGTCACCGTCAGCGGCGGCAGGGTGTGACCGGCGACCGCGTCCCCGGCCGGGGTGGTGAAGCGCAGCTCGGGCCGGGCGACGGCGGTGCTCAGGCCCAGCGCCTCACGGACCTCGTCGATCCAGCGCGGCCGTGCCGTCGGGATCCAGTTGATCCGGTTCAGCCCGTACGGCACCTTCTTGGCGGCGCCCGGGTCGATCAGCAGCGGGACCAGCCCGACGTTCCTCGTCAGCCGCAGCTTGTACGCCTCGTGGAGCTCCCACTGGCAGACGTCCTTGTCGAAGTACGTCGGCGAGTACAGGGCCACGACATGGCGGGTGTTCTCCAGCGCGTCCTCGAGGAAGTTCTGCCAGTCCGCGCCCACGGGAGTGCCGGTGCGGGACACGTCGAGGTAGACGCGCGGGGCCCGGCCGTCGGCCGTCACGCATTCCAGCAGCGCGTCGTGCAGATCCTTGGCCTGGATGTAGTCCTCGCGGGCGTAGCTGATGAACACATCCCACTGGTCGGTGGCGCGGTCCGTCGTCATGCCAAGGTCCTCGAGATCAGCTCGATCATCTGGTCGAGAGTGTGCCGGGCCTCCGGGGGCAGGCCGCTCTCGCGGCGCAGCCGCCGCGCGTCCTGGAGGATCGCGCCGAGTTCGGCGCGCATCCGGTGACGGTCGGTCCGGCCCACCCGGTTCGGCAGCTCGTTGAAGCTCTGCACGAGAGCGGAGACGGCCATCGACCGCTCGACCTGCTCGAGCTCCGCGAGCCGGGCCGCGACCGCCTCGTCGAGCTGCCGCACGACCTGCTTGCCGACCTCGGACCGGACCGTGCCGCGCAGCTCGGGGATCCTCAGGCGAAGGCCGTTCAGGCGGGCCCGCAGGGTGTCCAGATCGGCGGCCGACACCCCGTCGCGCACCGACTCCATGGTGTTCACGTAGGCATCGATCACGGGGTTGACGGCCACGGCCTCCTGCCAGTCGCGGACCGCCTCCAGTAGTTCCGGGGCCTGTGTGATGGTGGGGTCGCGCAGGGCGGTCTCGGCGCAGTCGACAGCCCGGTCAGGATCCTGGCCGAGGCGCAGAAGGCAGGCGGCGTACAGGAAGTTGAGCCAGCGGAAGCCCGGGACGAGGGAGAGCAGGTGCGCCATGAACCGCTCCGCCTCCTCCAGCCGCCCCATCCCCATCAGCGCGGCGGCCTGCTGCGCGTCGGACTCCGCGACCAGCGTGTAGAGATCCTCGGCACGCTCCTCGGGCAGGTCCGAGCCCCGGGACGGGAGGGTGCCCTGGAGCAGATGGCGGAGGTGGTCGTCGAAGTCGTCGAGGACACGGGTGCGGCGCCAGTGGGGGTCCATCGCGGCCAGCTCCTCGCGGGCCCGGCGCAGTTCACCGGTCCGGAACGCGGACAGGGCCGGCGCGGCGTGCGGGTGCAGCAGGGCGAGCTTCAGCCTGCGGGCGTAGGCCGCGACCCGCTCCCGGTCGGTGTCCGCCTCCTCGGCGCCCCGCTCGGCGGTGTCCAGCGCCTCCTCCAGCTGCCCGGCGCGGGCCTGGCCCAGGGCGAGCAGGTAGGACAGGGTGCCCTCCTCCGGGGCCAGCTCCAGGAACGCCGCGACCCGTTCCAGGGCGCCCTCGGGGTCGGAGTCGGCGGCCCCGGCGTACGCGGTGATCTCCGCCGGGGTCAGCAGCCGGCGCAGTTCCCCGCGCAGCTCCCGTACCCGCTCGCGCAGGTCGTCCGGGAGCGGTTCGTCCCGCAGCGGGCGCAGGATGCGCAGGGCCTGCACCCGCTTGTCCCCGTCCAGGTGGAACAGGCAGAACGCCCGCAGATAGCGGGCCTCCTGGTGTTCCGGGGCGAGGTCCAGATACTCCTGGAGCAGCTCCAGAGCGGTCGGGTAGTCGCCGTTGCCGACGTTCGCGCGGGCGTCCTCCAGCAGGTCCTCGCCCTCGTCGCCGAGGTGCAGCGTGATCTCGGTGAGGGTGGACACGGGGACCGCCAGCAGCTGCGGGGTGCCGGACGGCCGGGCCTTCTCCGCCTCCCGGGCCAGCTCCGCCAGCCGGCGGTCGTGGTCGTCGACGAGGTCCCCGTGTCCCCTGACGTCCTTGAGCTCGAAGGACGGGGTGCGCAGTGCCTGTACGGGGCGCAGCTCCTGGAACGAGTGGTCGCCGGTGGCGGTCACGGTGCCCCTTCCGGGTGGGTGGCTTGGTCGGCACGGGGGATGCGGCGGTCGGCTCAGCCCGACTCGCCCGGTTCGGGCACGCTGCCCAGGGCGTGTTCGGCCAGCTCCCGGCAGAGCCGGTACGCGGCCTCCTGGTCGGCCCGCACCATGAGCAGCAGCACGCGGGCCAGCGAGGCCTGCTCGAAGAGCTGGTCGGCGTCGGGCGCGGGCCTGTGCTCCAGGGGCGGAAGCCGGTCGAGGAGCGCCGCGTGGTCCACCGTGGGGCGTCGCCCGGCGCGGAACCTGCGGGCGGGGAGGTCACTGCTCGTCACGGGCTCTCCTCCGGCAGAAGTGTCTGGGCGGTCCTGGTGACGACGGCGATCTCGGCGCGGTGCAGGCCCGCCGCGCCCTCGGCGGCCGTGAGGGCGGCCTCGTCCAGATCGGCGAGCAGCCGACGCAGGGCCTCCTTGGCGGGGGCGTCGTCGGGCAGGTCGCGGACCCGCGGCCAGACGATCAGCTCGATCCGCCGGCGCAGCGCCTCTGCCTGGCGTTTGACGTCGTCCAGCGGGGCCCGCTGGTGCGGGACGGCGTCCTCGTCCAGGTCGCCCGGCGGCACGAGCTGCCGGAACTTCTCCTTCAGGCGCAGGAGTTGGGCGCGGTCCTCGGCCGGGCGCCCCGGCTCGGCGAGGAAGTCCCCGAGCAGGACGAGATAGCGGGACAGGGCGTTGCCCTCCCCGCCCAGCTCCCGCTCGCGCTCCATGAGGTCCAGCACCTCGGGCAGCATGACGGCCTTGGCCTTGTGCCGGCCCGCGTCCAGCACGGCGAGCGCCTGTTCGCGCTCCGGCTGGTTCAGGGCGAAGTAGTAGCGGATCAGCCCCTCGACGAGATCGGCGTCCCCGAGCTCGGGATCGGCCTCGCGCACGGCGGTCAGCCGCCTCTCCAGCTCCCCGAGGTCGTACTGCGAGGGCGCCCCGGACAGTGCGGGGCGGGCCCGCCACTCCCGCACCAGGGCGTGCAGCCTCAGCAGGGCGATGCCGGTGCGCAGCCGGGCCGCGGTGTCGTCGTCCGCGGGCGGGCGCCGGTCCAGCTGGTCGCCCAGCTCGGCCAGCCATTCGGCCAGTTCCACGGGGTCCGCGTCCGGCCAGTCGCAGGCGAGCAGGCCGAGGTCCGCCTCCACGGTGGACAGCTGCTGCTCCTCGAAGCGTCTGCGTGCCGCGGCGAAGGCGTCGCGGGCCTCTTCCGTCCGCCCGTCGAACACCGCCTGGACGCCCTTGGCGAGCCGGAGGTCGTTCAGTTCGGACGGGATGTGGTCGGTCAGTTCGCCCAGCTCGCGCACCCGGTCGAAGTGGTGCAGCGCCCCGTCGGTCTCCCGGCGCCGCCAGTGGCTCGCGGCCAGCTGGAGGTGGGAGGCGGCGGCGATACGGCGGCTGTCGGGGCGGGTGTCGAGCAGGGCGCGGTGCTCGGCGTACAGGTCGGTGACGCGGTCGTGGTTCTCCAGGCGGGCCTGGAGCCACAGTTCCAGGTAGGCGGAGTGCTCGGTGCGCCGGCCCTCGGCGGTGATCAGCTCGTCGAGGACGGTCGCGGCGGCACCGTAACGGGACGGGTCGTACGTCCCCAGCATCGCCCGCACATGCGCCTGCGCGAACCGGACCCGGTTCAGCGCCCGCCCGCGCGGGCCCGCGTTGACGGCCTGCCCGAGCAGCGCCTCGGCCCGCTCCAGCTCGTCCCGGTCGTCGCTGTCCAGCAGCGCGAGGGCCTCCTGGTACGGCCTGCGCCAGCGACCCGGCAGCACGACGAGGAAGTACGCCGCGCTCGCCGCCGTCGTCAGGAACAGCACCGGCAGGACGACCGTCAGCAGAATCGTGGTCATGCGCCGCCCTCCAGCAGCCGTCGGTCGAACGCGGCCAGCCGCATGCCGTGCTCGTGGATCTCGCCCGGTGCCATCCCGCGGTTCTCCCGCACTCTGCGCAGCCCGGCCCTGACCTGTTCGGCGACCTGGGCGGCGGCGTCGCGGCGGCCGAGCAGCAGGAAGGTCTCGGCGTAGTCGAGCATGAGGTCGAAGCGCCACCACATCAGCGTGCCGTCGTCGTGCAGCCAGGTGTGCGTGTGGACGTTGGCCTCGGCGAAGGCGCCCTGGCCGATGAGGCATTGGGCCATCTCGTGGGCGTACTCGCGCCGTTGCTCCTTCGGGAGCCGCTGGAAGGCCGTGCGTGCCGTGTCGTTCAGGCGCTGGGTGAAGGAGTCGTCGGCGGCCCGGGCGAGGCTGCCCTCCAGGACCGGCCAGAGCCGGCCGATGATCGACAGCTGGGCCGCGTAGGCCTCGGGCCGTCCGGCGTCCGCCTGGACCGCCCGCTCCAGGAGGGACAGCGCCTCCAGCGGCTCGCGCAGGTCCTCGCGGGCGATCTCGGCGGCGAGCAGCAGGAGTTCGTAGCTGGGACGGTCGATCAGCGCGCTGTGGGCGAGGCCGACGGCCATGCGGGGGCTGCCCGCGGTGCGCAGCGAGCGCACGGCTGTCACGGGATCCATGGCGCCGCGGGCCGCGTCGAGGGCATCGGCGAGCCCACCGGACTCCTCGACGCCGAGGTACGCGGCACCCGGCCCGGTGAGGTCGCGCAGCCGGTCGCGTACCGCCCGTACCGGCTCCACCCGGCGCATCCAGGGCGGCAGCCGCTCCTCGTCGGTGAACACCGCGGCGCACGCGGCACGTTGGAGGAGCCGTTCGGGGACCGTGTCGGGCAGGTTTCCGAAGCAGCGGTGGGCGGCGACGGCCAGCGCGTACAGGCCGGGGTCCCGGGCGAGGGCGGGCCGGCCGGCGGCCGCCTCGGGGGTGAGGTGGGCGATCCGCTCCGGATCGCCGGTCAGCTGGTCGAGGGCCGGGGCGCCCCAGGGCGGCAGCGGGAGCAGCAGGGGCCCGCGGTCCCCGGTCAGCACGATGTCCGCGGGCATCGGCACCAGTCCCGCCCCGATCGCCTCGCGCCAGCCGGGATACGCCCGCAGCGCGGCCGCCACGGCCGCGACCCGGTCCGCCGGTTCGGGGTCGTCGAGGGCGTCGGCGAGGCCGCGTCCCGCGTCGGTCTCGTAACTGACGACCTGGTACCAGTGGCCGCCGATCTGCCGCTGCTCGCCCCGCTCACCGGGCACCACGGGGACCAGGTCGCGGCGGCGCGGCCGGGTCTGCCAGGCGACCAGGTCGGAGCGCTGTTCCCCGTTGATCTCCTCGGCCGGCACGATCCGGTACCAGCGGCGGCGCCGGGGCGCGCGGAAGACCGAGCCCCACCATCCGACCCCGGCGTACTCGGCGTCGAGCTCCTTCTCGACGGCCTTCGTGCGCTCGTCGGCCGCTGTCGTCACAGTTCGTCTTCGAGCCGGTCGGCCAGCTCGTCCAGGGTGTCCTCGTCCGCGCCCGAGCCCACGGCCGCCACGAACGCGCCGAGGGCCTCGCCGAGCGCCGGCCGCGGCTGTCCGTCGCGGGCCGTGCGCAGGGCCTTCTTGACCAGGCGGCGGTATTCGGCGGGCACGTCGGCGGGGTCGATGTCCGGGAGCGGTGCCGAGACCGGCGCGGGGACGGTCACCGGCTCCGGCACGGCCACCGGGTCGGGGATCGTGAACTCCGGTGCCGGAGAGGCGGGTTGCCGGGACGCCGGCCGCGGTGCGGAACCGTGGGTGAACAGCTCGACCAGCGCCGTGCGCCGCTCGTCCAGTTCGTCGACCTTCCCGATGGTCGTGCTCTGGTCGAAGGTCGCCTGGTACTCCCGGCCGGTGTTGGTGTGGGTCACCTGCACCCCGAGGAGGCCGTTCACGTCGAGGGAGAACTCGACCTCGAACTGGTGGTAGCCCTCGGGCCGGGGCTCGATGTCGTCGAGGTGGATCGTGCCGATCAGGGTGTTGTCGTAGACGTAGTCGCCCTCGCCCTGGTAGATCGCCGCCTCGATGCGGTCGGCCTGCTCCGGGTTGGTGTACGTCTTCACCTGGCGGGCCGGGATCTTGGTGCCGCGCTCGATCAGCTGGTTGAAACGGCCCTGCTGCACGCCGACACCGAGGGTGTGCTCCGTGATCAGGGTGACCGTGTAGTCCTGCTCGTCGGCGGAGCGCTCCGCGGTGGGCCGGGTGGCGAGGTCGAAGGCGGGGGAGGGCTCGAAGCGGTTGGCGACCAGGGCCGCGCCCCGGGCCACCAGGGTGTCCGGGTTGGCGTCGCCGCGGACGAAGCCCTCGTCCTGGTCGAAGTGGTCGAGCAGCATCTGCCGGACCCGCGGGATCCGCGTCGAACCGCCCACCAGCAGCACCGCGTGCACGTCCTCGGGCTGAACGCCCTTCTTCTGCCGCGCGAACCGCAGCGCCTCGTCGACCTGGTGCAGGGAGCGCTGCAGGATCGGCTGGATCTCGCGCTCGAAGGTGGCGCGGTCCAGCTCCAGGGTGGGGATGCCCTCGCCGATGTCGACGGTGGTGGTGGAGCGCAGGGACAGTTCGCGCTTGGCGGCCTCGGCCGCCGCCTTGATCCGCAGCCGCTCGGTGTCCTTGGGCAGCGCGTCGCCGAGCTCCGCGACGATCCAGCGGGCGATCGCGTCGTCGAAGTCGCCGCCGCCCAGGCGCTGGTCGCCGGCGGTGGCGATGACCTCGATCTGGTCGTCCCGGGTCTCGATGATCGACACGTCGAAGGTGCCGCCGCCGAGGTCGAAGACCAGGTACACCTGCCGTTCCGATTCGGCCCGGTCGACGCCGTAGGCGATGGCGGCGGCGGTGGGCTCGGGGATCAGCTGGCGGGGGTAGAGGCCCGCGAGCAGGGCCGCCTCCTCGGTGGCCTTCTTCTGCCGTTCCATGAAGTACGCCGGTACGGTCACCACCGCGTCGTGGATCTCGCCGCCCAGCGAGCGCTCCGCGATCCGCTTCATCTGCATCAGCACCAGGGCGCTGATCTCCTGCGGGCGCAGCCACTCGCCGCCGAGCCTGACCCGTACCGGGTCGCCCTCCTTGTGGACGCCCTTCGCGCCGAAGTGCTCCAGCAGCTCCCCGGTGAAGACGGCGCCCATCTCCCGCTTGATCTCCACGATGGTGTCGTCCGCGGCCGGGCCGCCGGCACGGATCGCGTTCTTGGCGTCGTGCCCGACGACGAGCGCGCCGGTGGCGGCGTCGAGGCGTACGACCGAGGGAGTGGCGACGGCGGCGTTCCCCTCGCGTTCGGGGTCGGCGAGGATCTGGGGGGCGAGGTCGTCGGGGTGGTAGGCGGCGACGGCCGAGTAGGTCGTGCCGAGGTCGATGCCCACGACCCGGTGCAGCTGGTCATCCATGTGAGCTCCTCCGGGGATCACTCGTCGGCGAAGCCGTCGAGCAGATGGGTGCGGGTGAAGTCGCCGGTGAAATCGGTGCGGGTGGTGTCCGTGGGATGGTGAACGTCCTCGCCGGCCGCCCTCAGGAAGGCCTCGGTCTCGCGGCGCAGCACGGTCATTCCGACGGCCCGGTCGTCGAGCACGGGCTCCCAGGTCGGTTCCAGGCGCAGCAGGGGGAGCGGGGGGTGGCGGGCGTCGTGCGCGGCGCGGGCCTCGGTGCTCTCCAGGTTGACGGCGTGCGCGGCGGCGATCTCCTCGTCGCTTGCTCCCCGTGCCTGCAGCAGGGCGTCGTAGCGGGCGGCCGCGGCGCGGATCTCGTCGGCCGTCGCCTCCGGCGGCACCCCGAGGCGGGTGTACTCCGTCGATCGGGGCACGACCAACGGCAGCCCGAAGAGTGCCCCGCTGTCATGGTCGACACCGGGCATGGGTAAAGCCCCCCGTTCACGAATGCGGCGTACTGGGGGCTGGTTGCCGCCCTGTTCCGACGCGGTACTCCAGTGACGCGGCACGGCGGTGCGACGGCCGTGACGTCGTGGCGACTATAGAGGCGGGATTGCGGTAGGTGACTCAACTCTCGGTAGTTACCGGTGAGTTGAAACCCTGATAGGCGATTCTGGCCGGAACCGGTGGGGTCACAGGGCCAACGAGGCGAATCCCAGCGCGTACGTCACCGCGAAGGTGACGGGGATCCACTGCTCGACGTGGGTCAGCGGAAGATAGACCCGCCAGTTCCGCCCCTCGTCCAGCGCCTTCCACTCGGCGGCCGAGAAGGCCCGGGCCGGTAACCGCTGCTCCAGGGCCGCGATCACCTTGAACTTCCCCTCGTTCAGCTGCCGGTACGACCGCACGGTGACCCACCAGGTCGCACAGATCGCCAGCAGCACCAACAGGCCGGCGAGGAGCAGCAGCACCGAGAGGTCACCCTGGCGCGGCCGGGACAGCCAGGCGCCGAGAAAGGCGACGAGACCGCTGTTGAGCGTCAGGAAGAAGGTGTTGGCGAGGTTGCGGCGTCCGCTGACCCGGTCGGCCATCTCCACACAGAGTCGGTACTGCTCGAACACCGTTGCCTGGTACGGCGCCTGCGCCTCGCGGAGGCCGGGTCCGGCGACGTCGTCGTTCCACAGCGAGCTGGCGATCTCCGTCATGTCGGCATCATTCCCCAGCGGTCACCACCCCGACCGCGAATCACGGAGATCGCCCGAAACGCCCGGCCGCCCTGTCACAGCAGCCCGGCAGCAGCCAGGAACTCGCCCACCCGCGCCACCTCCGCCGCCGACAACGGCACCTGCGGCTCCGCCGTCGCCGGGCAGTCGATCACGCCCCGCAGATGCAGCGCCGCCTTGAACGCGCCCAGGGCCGCCGACGACGCGCCCATGCGGGCCGGGTCGCCCACGCTCACCATGCCGAACAGGGCGCACAGCCGCTCCTGTTCGGCGCGGGCCGCGTCCAGGTCGCCCGCGCGGCACAGCCGGTCGAGACGGACGTACCCCTCGGGGTCGACGTTGGCGAGACCGGGCACCGCCCCGTCCGCGCCGACCGCGAGGGCCGCGTCGATGACGAGTTCGGAGCCGGTCAGGGCGCTGAAGCCGGTGACGCCGGGGTGGGCGCGGGCGCCGGAGACGACGGTGCGGAAGCCGGCGAGGTCGCCGCTGGAGTCCTTGAGGCCGGCCAGGACGCCCTCGGCGGCCAGCTCCAGGACCACGTCAGCGGGGAGCTTGGTGTGGACGCCGCTCGGCAGGTCGTACGCGATGACCGGGACCGGGCTGCCGGCCGCGACCAGCCGGTAGTGGCGGGCGATCTCCCGCGGATGGGTGCTCGTGTAGAAGGGCGCCGTGACGACGACCGCGTCGGCGCCCGCCGCCGTGACGGCCCGCACGTGGTCCAGGACCCGGGCCGTCGTCATGTCGATCACCCCGGCCAGTACGGGCAGCTGCCCCCCGACGTGCATGGCGACCGTCTCCACCACCAGCCCGCGCTGGGCGTCGGTGAGGAAGGCCGCCTCGGACGTCGTACCGAGGACGAACAGCCCGTGCACGCCGCCCGCGACGAGATGGTCGACGAGCCTGAGCAGCGAGGGGACGTCCACCTCGCGGTCCGGTGTCAGCGGCGTGCAGACGGGCGGGACGACTCCGGTCAGCGGGGCGGGAAGGATCATCGGGGCTCCTCGGGATCGACCGTCCCATGATCCCCCCTCGCCCGAACTGCCTCGACCCCTTGGCAGCGGCGGTACGTCCGGCGGTTCTGACCGGTCAGGTCAGGGTGTCGGCGACCACCGCGGCCGCGTCGGCGACCAGGGCGTCGTCCCGTACGGCATCCGGTGCGGGCATGGTCGACAGCACCGACAGGACGATCGGGTCACCGTCCCCGGTCCAGACGACGCCGACGTCGTTGGCGGTGCCGTAGGAGCCGCTGCCCGTCTTGTCGGCGATCGTCCAGGTCTTCGGCAGACCCGCGTGGAAGCGGTTCACGCTGGTCGTGTTGTTCAGCAGCCAGTGCGTGAGCAGCTCCCGGTCCCGCCGGTTCAGCGCGTCGCCGAGGATCAGCCGGCCGTAGGTGCGGCCGATGGCGTACGGGCTCGTCGTGTCCGTGAGCCGCCACGGCTCGGCGGTGTTGAGGTCCGGCTCCCAGCGGTCCAGGCGAGTCACCCGGTCGCCGAGGGAGCGGGCGAAGCGGGTGATCGAGGTGGGGCCGCCGAGTTCGCGCAGCAGGAGGTTGCCGGCCGCGTTGTCGCTGTAGGTGATGGCCACGTCGGCGAGTTCGGCGATCGTCATGCCTTCGGCGAGGTGTGCCGCCGTCTGGTCGGAGCCCGGCTGCACCAGGTCGTCCGCGGTGTAGTGGATGCGGCGGGCGAGGACCTCGCCGTGTCGGTCCAGGTCGCGCAGGACCGCGGCGGCCGCGAGGGTCTTGAACAAGGAGCACATCGGGAAGCGCTCGTCGGCGCGGAAGCGAACGGACCGCTTGGTGGCGAGGTGGTGGGCGAAGACGCCGAGCCGGGCGTCGTACCGCTCTTCCAGCGCGCGCAGCCGGGTGGTGACGTCGTCGTCGGCGGCGTACGCGGTCGTGCTCGCGCCGGTCACGAGGGCGGCTGTACCGGCCGCCAGGAGGGTGCGTCGGGACAGGTTTCCGGAGCCTAAGATCTTGCTCTCCTTCGTTCGGGGACACAGACCGATCTCTTCAATGATCGACGTCGGTGGTCATCCCTTGGTTGCACCGCCGTAGACCATCGGCCGACGGACAGGCCCGCCCGTGGCCGACACAGTGGCGGCATGGAGAAGACAACGGGGATCAACCGCGCACAGTTCCTGGCGGGAGCCGCAGGGGCCGGGGCCGCGCTGCTCCTGCCGGCGGCCCGGGCCCAGGCGAACGCGCGACCGCACGGACTCAGGCGCCACGGCGTCGTCTACACCGTCGGTGAGGGGGAGACCCCCGCCACCGCCTGGAACGCCGCCCGGATGCGCGGCGACATTCGGGCCATCCGCGACGACCTGCACGCCGACACCGTCGACGTCACCGGTGACGGCGTCGAACGTCTCACCGCCACCGCCGCCGAGGTGGCCGAACGCGGGCTGCACGTCTGGCTCCAGCCGACCCTCGGCGACGTCCCGCAGCGGGACATCCTCGACCACCTGGCGGAGTGCGGCCGGTTCGCGGAGCGGCTGCGCCGCCAGGGCGCGAGCGTCGAGCTCAGCGTGGGCTGCGAGTTCTGGCTGTTCGTGCCGGGGATCCTGCCGGGGGACACGGTCCTGGAACGGGTCGAGAACCGTATGAAGGGCAATTTCGACCCGGTGCGGATGCAGCGCGCACTGGACCGCTTCACCGCGAGGGCGGCCAAGGTGGGCCGCTCGGTCTTCCACGGCCGCCTCAGCTACGCCGCCGCCCAGGACGACGAGGTCGACTGGGACCTGTTCGACGTGGTCGGCATCGACTACTACTCGTACTTCCGTCAACCGCGTGACTACGTACGTGAGTTGAGGCAGTACCTGCGCTGGGGCAAGCCCGTCGCCATCACCGAGTTCGGCACCTGCACGTTCGTCGGCGCCCCCGAGGCGGGGGGCATGGGCTGGGACATCGTCGACTACGACAAGGACCCGCCGGAGATCAAGGGCAACGTCGTGCGCAGCGAGCACACCCAGGCCGTCTACCTCACCCGACTCCTCGACGTCTTCGAGTCGATGGGCCTCTACGCCGCGATGGCCTTCGAGTTCCTCACCGCCGACGCCCCCCACCGCCCCGGCGACCCGCGTCACGACCTCGACATGGCGAGCTACGGCATCGCCAAGGCGATCAGGGACCGCCCCGACGACCCGCGTTCGGACTGGCACTGGGAACCGAAGGAGGCGTTCCACGCGCTGGCCCGCCGGTACGGGCGGTGCGCTCACCCGCAGTAGAGGTCCTTGGCGGGCCGCTTGCCCGTGGCCAGGAAGCGGGAGACGGCCGCGTCGCCGCACGCGGTGCCGTTGTCGAGGTAGGCGTCATGGCCGGTGGAGTCGTTGGTGACCATCACGGCACGCCGGCCGAGCGCCTCACGGAGCTTGAGGGCGCCGCTGAGCGGGGTGGCGGGATCCCGTTCGTTCTGCACCATCAGGATGTTGGACGGGCCCTGGTCGGAGACGTGCACCGGCGCCTCCTTCGGGTCCCACGGCCAGGAGGGGCACGCCATCGCGTTCCTCGGCATGCCGCCGGTCAGCGGGAACTCGGCACGGCTCTTCGCCACGCCCTCGCGGTACATCACCGGGTCGTTCGGCCAGTCGACGTCGTTGCAGATGGTGGCGGCGGCGACCGCGGTGACGTTCTGAAGCACGGCCTCGGGCGGTCCCGCCGGGGCGGGCGGCACCGTGCCCTTCCGGGCGGCGAGGATCAGCTTGGCGAGGGCCGGGTAGTCGTCCGGGTCGTAGAAGGAGTCGAGCATCGACTGGCGCAGGACATTGCCGTTCAGCTCCTCGGGGTTGGCGCCCGGCCAGGGGATCGGCTCGCGGTCCAGACGGGCGGCGAGCTTCAGGAACTGCGGCCGGACCTCGGCGGCCGTGTCGGCGACGCGGTCCGGATTGCCGGGCGCGGAGGCCCACTTGGCGAACTCCGGGAAGTTGTCCTCGGCGCCCCGCTCGAACGCGGCGAGCCAGGCACGCTCGGCGAGGACGGGGTCCGGGTTGTCGTTGCTGTCCAGGACGACACGGTCGGTGCGGTGCGGGAACAACTGGAGGTAGGCGTCGGTGACATAGGTGCCGTACGACACGCCCCACGCGGAGACCTTGCGCTCGCCGAGAGCGGCCCGTACGCGGTCGAGGTCACGCGCCTCGTTGAGGGTGCTGATGTGCTGGATCAGCTCGCCGCCGTTGCGTGCGCAGGCCTCGGAGACGCGCTTCCCCGCGGCGATGTTCGCGTCGACCGAACCGTCCGCGGAGGGCCAGGGCAGCATGGTCGTCCGGGCCAGGTCCCGGTGTTCGAGCCCGCAGTCGACGGCCGTCGAGGGAGCCATGCCGCGCGGCGCGAAGCCGATCAGGTCATAGGCGTCCCGCACCCTCTTCGGCAGCTTCTGCCCCTTCCCCGAGGGGTCGTTCATGCTGTCGCCGCCGGGCCCGCCGGGGATCAGCAGCAGGGCACCGCGCCGGGCGTCCGGATTCTCGCTGCGGATACGGGAGACGGCGATCTCGATCTTCCGGCCGCCCGGGTCGGCGTAGTCCATGGGCACGGAGACGGTCGCGCACTGCTGGCGCGGATCGAGGCTGCTGCCCTCGCACTTGGTCCACTTCAGCGCGGGGGCGCCGGAGTCGGCGGAGGCGGACAGCGGGGTCAGGACACCGAAGACGGCACCGGAGGCGGCGGCGATCAGGGCGAGGCTCTTCGTCATCTGCTTCATGCGAGGAGCCTCGCGGAGTGAGCGGCCCGACCCCATCCGGTCAACTGCCGGATTGGCAGGGGGGTTTACCCCCGGGGGAGCTACTTGAGGAGTCCGAGGAAGTGGGTCCAGGTGTCGGTCGGGAAGGCGAGGACGGGGCTGTCCGTGCCTAGCTTGGAGTCCCGGACGGGGACGAGGTCAGATACTCCGGGGGCGACCTCGACGCAGTTGCCGCCGTCGCCGTTGCTGTAGCTGCTCTTGCGCCAGTGGGCGTTGCTCAGGTCGTACTCGTGCATCGTCTGAAGTCCTCAGCTGCCGATCGGATCAGGGCGAGGGACGCCTCCGGCGACAGTGCGGCACCCCTGAGCAGATCGTAAGCTCGGCGTGCCTGCTTCACCACTGCCGGGCCGTCAAGGAGGCTCCCCGAAAACGACGTCTCTGTATAGGCGGTCGGTGGGGCGTCGTCGAACTCCATGAGCCTGAGCGAGCCGTTGTAGGCGGACGCTCCGGCCGAGAACGGCAGCACCTGTAGCAGGACCTTGCGTTCGTCGGCCATGGCGACCATGTGCTCCAGTGCCTCAGCCGCGGTCGTGGGACCACCGACGGGCACGCGGAGCACGGTTTCGTGCACGATCACGCAATACATCGGCCTTGTAGCGTCCTTGAGGAGCTGGGACCGCTCCATGCGGGCAGCGACCCTGTCGGCGATGAGCTCATCCGTGGCGAGTGGGTGTGTCGCCAGCACCAGGGCTCGCGCGTACGCCGGAGTTTGCATAAGTCCCGGTACGACCGTCGGCTCGAAGTCCCAGACAGTCGTCGCCAGCCCCTCCAACTCCGCCGCTGGCGCGAAGTAATCCGCATACCGCCTGTCGTCGATGAGCTTCCTGCACAACCGCTCGAAAATACCGTCAGTTTGTAGAACCGCGTCGATCCGCTGGGAGATATCCAGCTGCGGTTTTCGAAAGGCCTGCTCGAACTGCCCGATATAAGCGCCGGAGACGAAGACGCGTGATCCCAGCTCAGCCTGGGTCATCCCCACTTCCTCCCGCTGTCGCCGCAGTTCCGTTCCGAAGAACTCCCACGCTGCCTGCCGTGAACCATTGGCCATGGCCAACCCCCTTGTTCAGCTTTGCACTTGTAGTGCGCAGACTCCTGCCGAGTGTAGGGAAAGAAGGGCACTCTGGAGACAGGAAGAGTGAAACTCGGAAAGGTTGGGGATTTCGATGGAATCGAAGTCGGGAGGGAATCGGTGACGAAAATGCCCGTGGGTTCTTACGTCGTGGACACCCGTACCGGGAGGTCCGGCGTCGTGATGGGGCATGAGGGGCCGTACGTCCAACTCAGACCGTACGGCGGTGGCAGGGAGTGGGACGCGGTACCGGACGCCCTGCGGGAAGCCACCCCGGCGGAGGGCGGAGTCGAGCACGCCGACGACCACGGCTGCGCGTAGGCGAGAATGGGCTCATGAGTCTGTTCCGCCACCACGGCCCCGTGCCGCGCACCCCGCCCGGGGGTGTGCGATGAGTCTCTTCCGGGACGACGGGGTCGTGCTGCGGACGCAGAAGCTGGGAGAAGCGGACCGGATCATCACGCTGCTCACGCGCGGTCACGGGCGGGTACGGGCCGTGGCGAGAGGCGTGCGCCGCACCAAGTCCAAGTTCGGCGCCCGCCTCGAACCCTTCTCCCACGTCGACGTGCAGTTCTTCGCGCGGGGGAGCGAGCTGATCGGGCGCGGGCTGCCGCTGTGCACGCAGAGCGAGACCATCGCCCCGTACGGTGGCGGGATCGTCTCCGACTACGCCCGGTACACCGCCGGGACGGCCATGCTGGAGACCGCCGAGCGGTTCACCGATCACGAGGGCGAGCCGGCCGTCCAGCAGTACCTGCTGCTGGTCGGCGCCCTGCGCACCCTGGCCCGGGGCGAGCACGCGCCCCACCTGGTCCTCGACGCCTTTTTGCTGCGCTCCCTCGCCGTCAACGGTTACGCCCCCAGCTTCAGCGACTGCGCGAAGTGCGGCATGACCGGCCCGAACCGCTTCTTCTCCGTGGCGGCCGGAGGCTCGGTCTGTGTGGACTGCCGGGTGCCGGGCAGCGTCGTACCGTCGCCGCAGACCCTGGAACTTCTCGCCGCACTGCTTACGGGAGACTGGGAGACCGCGGACGCGAGCGAGCCGCGGTACGTCAGGGAGGGCAGCGGGCTGGTCTCCGCCTACCTGCACTGGCATCTGGAACGCGGGCTCAGATCCCTGCGTTACGTAGAGAAGCAACCCTGAGAGGGAGACGAGAAGCACCATGGTCGTAAACGGGATCCTGGGGCGCCGGCGGCGCGAGTACAGGGCGCCGGAGCCGCACCCGTCCGGTGCCCGCGCGCCGAAGCTCCCCGGTGAGCTGATCCCCGAGCATGTGGCGATCGTCATGGACGGGAACGGCCGGTGGGCCAAGGAGCGCGGGCTGCCGAGGACGGAAGGACACAAGGTCGGTGCCGAGCGGGTCCTCGACGTGCTCCAGGGCGCGATCGAGGCCGGTGTGAAGAACATCTCGCTCTACGCCTTCTCCACCGAGAACTGGAAGCGCTCGCCCGACGAGGTCCGCTTCCTGATGAACTTCAACCGTGACTTCATCCGCAAGACCCGCGACCAGCTCGACGAGCTCGGTATCCGGGTGCGCTGGGTGGGCCGGATGCCCAAGCTGTGGAAGTCCGTCGCCAAGGAACTCCAGGTCGCCCAGGAGCAGACCAAGGACAACGACAAGCTGACCCTGTACTTCTGCATGAACTACGGCGGCCGGGCCGAGATCGCCGATGCCGCGCAGGCCCTCGCCGAGGACGTGAAGGCGGGCCGTCTCGACCCGTCCAAGGTCAACGAGAAGACCCTCGCGAAGTACCTGTACTACCCGGACATGCCCGACGTGGACCTCTTCCTGCGGCCCAGCGGCGAACAGCGCACCTCCAACTACCTGCTCTGGCAGAGCGCGTACGCCGAGATGGTCTTCCAGGACGTCCTGTGGCCCGACTTCGACCGCCGTGACCTGTGGCGGGCGTGTGTCGAGTTCGCCTCCCGGGACCGCCGCTTCGGCGGGGCCGTCCCGAACGAGGAGCTGCTCGCCATGGAGGAAGCGATGAAGGGCGACCCGGAGGCCTGAGCCTCCGAGCCGCCCTCACCGCTCAGGTGATCAGCTCGTCGTCACCGCCGTGTCGTCGATCACGAAGCTCGTCTGGAGCGAGGAGTCCTCGACACCGGTGAACTTCAGGGCGACCGTCTGACCGGCGAAGGCCGACAGGCTGAAGGACTTCTGGACGTACCCGGAGGCCGCGTTCAGGTTCGAGTACGTGGCCAGAGTCGTCGATCCGGCGGTCACCGTCAGCTTGTCGTACGCCGTGCTGGTGGTGGTCTCCGCGGTGTCGACGTGCAGGTAGAAGGTGAACTTCGTCCCCGTGCAGCCGCTCGGGATCGTCACCGACTGGGAGAGCGTGTCGGTGTGGGTGGCGCCGTAGCCGTCCAGCCACGCCTTGTAGGAGCCGGTGCGGGCGGCCTCGTCCGTGTCGTTGGTGATCACGCCGCTGCTTGCGGTCCAGGTCGTGCTGCCCGACTCGAAGCCCGCGTTGCCCAGCAACTGCGTGGAGGTGCAGCTGCCGCCGCCGCTGGAGTTCACGGTCCAGGTGAAGGACGCCGTTCCGGTCGCCCCGGTGCTGTCGGTGACCGTGACCGTGGTGCTGTAGGTGCCGGCCGTGGTCGGGGTGCCGGAGATGGTGCCGGTGGAGCTGCTGATCGACAGGCCGGTGGGCAGACCGGTGGCGGCGTAGGTCAGCGAGCCGCTGTTGGTCGAACTGGCCGAGACCTGGAGGCTCACGGCGGTGCCGACCGTCGAGGTCTGGCTGCCCGGGTTGGTCACCGTCACGCCGGTCGACGGCACGGTGATGTGGCTGCCGACGTTGATGCCCGCGAAGGCGTTGCCGACCCCGGCGTACTGCGCTGAGCTGGTGCCGTAGAGGGCGGCTGCCGCGTTCAGGGCGGCGGTGCGGGCCCCGGCGTAGTTGGTGCTGGACGTCATGTACGTCGTCAGCGCCTTGTACCAGATCTGCAGGGCGGCGGCCCGGCCGATCCCGGCGACGGCGACCCCGTCGGAGGTCGGGCTGTTGTAGGTCACGCCGTTGATGGTCTTGGTGCCGCTGCCCTCGGAGAGCAGGTAGAACATGTGGTTCGCGGGCCCGGACGAGTAGTGCACGTCGAGGTTGCCGACGCCCGAGTACCAGCTGTCCGCCGAGCCGCCGTCCTTGCTGGGCTTGTCCATGTAGCGCAGCGGCGTGCCGTCGCCGTTGATGTCGATCTTCTCGCCGATGAGGTAGTCGCCGACGTCGGAGGAGTTGTTGGCGTAGAACTCCACGCCGGTGCCGAAGATATCGGAGGTGGCCTCGTTCAACCCGCCGGACTCACCGGTGTAGTTGAGCCCTGCCGTGTTGGAGGTGACACCGTGGCTCATCTCGTGCCCGGCCACGTCCAGCGAGGTCAGCGCGTGGGTGTTGCTGGTGCCGTCGCCGTACGTCATGCAGAAGCAGTCGTCGTCCCAGAAGGCGTTGACGTACGCCGAGCTGTAGTGGACGCGGCTGTAGGCGGCGACCCCGTCGTTCTTGATGCCGCTGCGGCCGAAGGTGTTCTTGTAGAAGTCCCAGGTCACCTGGGCCCCGTAGTGCGCGTCGACACCGGCGGTCTGGGTGTTGGAGCCGGAGCCGGTGCCCCAGACGTCGTCGGCGTCCGTCATGAGGGTGCCGGTGCCCGACGTGCCGTTGTTGAGGCTGTACGTCTTGTGGCCGCCGCGCGTGGTGTCGTACAGCTGGTACGTCGAACCGGAGAGCGTGGTGCCCATGGTGACCGTGCCGCTGTACTGGCTGTTGCCGGTGCCGGTCTCGACGCCCTCGTAGCGGGAGAGCTCGGCGCCGGTGGTGGCGTCGGTGACGACGTGCAGCTTGCTGGGCGTGCCGTCGTCCTGGAAGCCGGAGACCACCGTCTCCCAGGCGAGCTTCGGCGTGCCGGAGCCCGCCCAGATCACCTTGCGGGCGGTCTGCGCGGCGGGCTTGTCGGCCTTGAGCGCCTTGGCGGTCTTCAGCGCCTTGGTCTCGGCGGCCGCCTTGCCGAAGGTCGCGGTCGTGGACTTGACCGAGACGGTACGGCGGTTGTTGTTGAAGGTCGCGCTGAGCGTGCCCGTGGCCTGCGCGGCCGGGGGTGTGTGCACGACGAGGTCGCCGCCGAGGACGGGGAGGCCGCCGTAGGTGCGCTCGTAGCGGGTGTGGAGGGTGCCGTCGTTGTCCTTGACGACGTCCTTGACGACCAGTTTCTCCTTGGCGCCGAGGCCCAGGGAGTCGGCGGTCGCCGCGGCCCTGCCGGACGCGCTCTTGATCAGTGCGGTGCGCTGGGCCGGGGAGAGCTTGGCCTCCAGACCTCCGGTGCGCAGGGGGCTGGGGTGAGGGGAGGCGGGCTTCGCGGCGGCGGGCACCGTCTGGACGCCTACGGCGAGGAGGGACGCGGCGGCCACCAGGGACGCGGCAACGGCTGATCTTCGTGGGGAGGGTCTCACTCGTACTCCTACTGCTCCTACTGCGACGACGGGGTGGAGGTGCCGTGCGGGAACTGCGTGAGAGCTGGAGGGAGCGTGACACGTTGTCCGGGTCATGTCATGCAAAGGAGGAGGAGCCAAGGGTTATCCCTCGGCTCCCCTGTGTGTTCCTTGTGGGTCAGGCCTGGGCGGCCGCGCAGTCCGCGCAGGTGCCGAAGATCTCCACGGTGTGCGCCACGTTGACGTATCCGTGCTCGGCGGCGATCGCGTCGGCCCACTTCTCGACGGCCGGGCCCTCGACCTCCACGGCCTTGCCGCAGACCCGGCAGACCAGGTGGTGATGGTGGTCGCCGGTGGAGCAGCGGCGGTAGACGGACTCGCCGTCGGAGGTGCGCAGGACGTCGACCTCGCCCGCGTCGGCGAGGTTCTGGAGCGTGCGGTAGACCGTGGTCAGACCCACGGCGTCGCCCTTGTGCTTGAGCATGTCGTGCAGTTCCTGCGCGCTGCGGAACTCGTCGACCTCGTCGAGGGCCGCCGCCACGGCGGCCCGCTGCCGGGTGGCGCGGCCCTTCACTGGCGGTCCTGCGGTCGTCACGGGTTACTCCTTCGTTCGGCGCCTGCCGGGCCATTGTGCCAGCCCGGCCTGTGCCGGGTCAGACGCCGACCGGGCCGTCCGCTCCCCGACTGGCCGGAATCGCGCACTCGGCCGGGTCCGGCGCGGGTTGCGCGGCGGCGGCCGCCCGGGCCCGTCGCCTGGCCAGCGGGGTGGCAAGGCCCGTCAGCACGATGAACGCCCCGATGGTCAGCAGCACGATCGTCGCGCCGGGCGGCACGTCCTGGTAGTACGAGGTCACGGTGCCGCCGATCGTCACCGTCACGCCGATCGCCACCGCGATCGCGAAGGTCGCCGCGAAGCTCCGGGTGAGCTGCTGCGCCGCCGCCACCGGCACCACCATCAGCGCGCTGACCAGCAGCAGCCCGACCACGCGCATCGCCACGGTCACCGTCACCGCGGCCGTGACCGCGGTCAGCAGGTTGAGCGCGCGCACCGGCAGCCCGGTGACCCGCGCGAACTCCTCGTCCTGGCTGACCGCGAACAGCTGTCGGCGCAGTCCGAGGGTGACGAGCACCACGAACGCGGCCAGCAAGCAGATCGCCGTCACGTCCGACTCGGAGACCGTGGACAGCGAACCGAACAGGTACGACGTCAGGTTGGCGTTGGAGCCGCCGGGCGCCAGGTTGATGAACATCACGCCGCCGGCCATACCGCCGTAGAAGAGCATCGCGAGGGCGATGTCACCGCGCGTCTTGCCGTACCAGCGGATCAGCTCCATGAGGACCGCGCCGAGCACCGAGACGAGGGTCGCCATCCACACCGGTGACCAGGAGAGCAGGAAGCCGAGGCCGACGCCGGTCATCGCGACGTGGCCGATGCCGTCGCCCATGAGGGCCTGGCGGCGCTGAACCAGGTAGATGCCGACCGCGGGGGCGGTGATGCCGACCAGGACGGCGGCGAGCAGGGCCCGCTGCATGAAGGCGTAGTCGAGGAAGTCCATCAGCTCAGCAGTCCCGTACGGATCGGCTCGTGGTCGTGGGGGTGGACGTGGTCGTGTCCGGGCAGGGCGTGCTGGCCGACGGCGCGCGGGGGCGGCCCGTCGTGCTGCACACAGCCGTCGCGCAGGACGACCGCCCGGTCGATCAGCGGCTCGAGGGGGCCCAGTTCGTGCAGGACGAGCAGGACCGTGGCGCCCTGGTCCACCTGTTCCTTCAGCGTCCGCGCCAGCACCTCCTGGCTCGCCAGGTCCACGCCCGCCATCGGCTCGTCCATGATCAGCAGTTCGGGTTCGGCGGCGAGTGCGCGGGCGATCAGCACCCGCTGGTGCTGGCCGCCGGAGAGGGCGTTCACGGAGTCCTTGGCGCGGTCCGCCATGCCGACCAGCTCCAGGGCCCGCCGTACGGCCTCGTGGTCGGCCTTGCGGAGCACGCCGAAGCGGGCCCGGGACAGGCGGCCGGAGGAGACGATCTCGGTGACGGTCGCGGGGACGCCGCCCGCGGCGGTGGTGCGCTGCGGGACGTACCCGAGCCGCGCCCAGTCCCGGAAGCGCCCGCGCGGGGTGCCGAAGAGCTCGATCTCCCCGGCGGCCACCGGCACTTGGCCGATGATCGTGCGGATCGCGGTGGACTTGCCGGAACCGTTGGCGCCGAGCAGGGCGACGACCTCACCGCGGTGCACGGTGAGGTCGATGCCGCGCAGGACGGGCCGGGAGCCCAGGTCGGCGCGGACCGCGCGCAGCGCGATGACGGGCTCGGTCATGCCGTCCTCCGGTGTCATTTCGCTCCCAGGGCGCTCTGCAGCGCCTTGAGGTTGGCTTCCTGGACCGAGAAGTAGTCCTTGCCGCGGGACTTCTCGGTGATGCCCTCGATCGGGTCGAGGACGTCCGTCTTCAGACCGGCGTCGGAGGCGATGGTCTTCGCGGTCTTGTCGCTGACGAGCGTCTCGTAGAACACGGTCGTCACGCCGTCGGCCTTCGCCATCTTCTCAAGGTCCTTGACGCGGTCGGCGCTCGGCTCCGACTCCGGGTCGAGACCGTTGATGGCCTCCTCGGTGAGGCCGTAGCGCTCGGCGAGATAGCCGAAGGCGGCGTGGGTGGTGATGAAGACCTTGGTGCCGGTGTCGGCGAGCCCTGTCTTGAACTCGCTGTTCAGGGCGTCGAGCTTCTTCACCAGGGCCGCGGTGTTGGCCTTGTAGTCGGCCGCGTGGTCCGGGTCGGCCTTCTCGAAGGCCTTGCCGACGCCCTCGGCGATCTGCGCGTAGCGCACCGGGTCGAGCCAGACGTGCGGGTCGAGGCCCGCGAGTTCGTCGTCGGCGTGGTCGTCGTGCTCGGCCGCGTGGCCGCCGACCTCGTTGCCGTGCTTCTCCAGCGAGGTGAGGGAGGCGGCGTCGATCTTCGTCTTGATCTCGGACTGGTTCACGGCGTCGTCGACGGAGGGCTGGAGGTTCTTGAGGTAGAGCACCGCGTCGGACTCCTGGAGCTGCGCGGTCTGCTTGGCGCTGATCTCCAGGTCGTGCGGCTCCTGGCCGGGCTCGGTCAGGCTGGTGACGTGCACGTGGTCCCCGCCTATCCGCTCGGCGAGGAAGGCCATCGGGTAGAAGGACGCGACGACGTCGAACTTGCCGGTGTTGCCCGCGGCGGCGCTGTCGGTGGAGCAGGCGGACAGGGCGGCGAGGGCGGCGGCCGCGGCGACCGCGGGTATGAGGCGACGTCGTACGTTCATGACAGTCATTTTCATCAAATATGGAAACCGTTGTCAACAAAGTCCGGGTCGCGAACCGATTTGATACCGGGGGTGGCCGCGCCGGTAACCTGAAGCATTCGCTGCCGTCCATTCGCATGAAGAGAGCACCGTGGCCGCCGACAAGATCGACACCATCGTCAGCCTGAGCAAGCGCCGTGGCTTCGTTTTCCCCTGTAGTGAGATCTACGGCGGTCAGCGCGCCGCCTGGGACTACGGACCGCTGGGTGTCGAGCTCAAGGAGAACCTGAAGCGTCAGTGGTGGCGTTACATGGTGACGTCCCGTGAGGACGTGGTCGGTATCGACTCGTCCGTGATCCTGGCCCCCGAGGTCTGGGTCGCGTCGGGTCACGTGGCCACCTTCACGGACCCGCTGACCGAGTGCACCTCCTGCCACAAGCGGTTCCGCGCGGACCACCTGGAGGAGGCCTACGAGGCCAAGAAGGGGCACGCCCCGGAGAACGGCCTGGCCGACGTGAACTGTCCCAACTGCGGTAACAAGGGCCAGTTCACCGAGCCCAAGCAGTTCTCGGGTCTGCTCTCCACCCACCTCGGCCCGACCCAGGACTCCGGCTCCGTCGCGTACCTGCGTCCGGAGACCGCGCAGGGAATCTTCACCAACTTCGCCCAGGTGCAGGTCGCTTCGCGCAAGAAGCCGCCGTTCGGCATCGCGCAGATGGGCAAGTCCTTCCGCAACGAGATCACGCCCGGCAACTTCATCTTCCGCACCCGCGAGTTCGAGCAGATGGAGATGGAGTTCTTCGTCAAGCCGGGCGAGGACGAGAAGTGGCAGGAGTACTGGATGGAGCAGCGCTGGAACTGGTACACCGGCCTCGGTCTCCGCGAGGAGAACATGCGCTGGTACGACCACCCGGCGGAGAAGCTCTCCCACTACTCCAAGCGCACCGCCGACATCGAGTACCGCTTCCAGTTCGGCGGCAACGAGTGGGGTGAGCTGGAGGGTGTGGCCAACCGCACCGACTACGACCTCACCGCCCACTCCAAGGCCTCCGGCCAGGACCTCGTCTACTACGACCAGGAGGCCGGCGAGCGCTGGACGCCGTACGTCATCGAGCCCGCGGCCGGTGTCGGCCGCGCGATGCTGGCGTTCCTGCTCGACGCCTACGTCGAGGACGAGGCCCCCAACGCCAAGGGCAAGCTGGAGAAGCGCACGGTGCTGCGCCTCGACCACCGCCTGGCCCCGGTGAAGGTCGCGGTCCTCCCGCTGTCCCGCAACGCCGAGCTGTCCCCGAAGGCCAAGGGCCTGGCCCAGGCGCTGCGCCAGAACTGGAACATCGAGTTCGACGACGCCGGTGCCATCGGCCGCCGCTACCGTCGCCAGGACGAGATCGGTACGCCGTACTGCGTGACCGTCGACTTCGACACCCTCGAGGACAACGCGGTCACGGTCCGCGAGCGCGACTCCATGAAGCAGGAGCGGATCTCCCTCGACCAGATCGAGGGCTACCTGGCGGCCCGGCTGATCGGCTGCTAGGTCCCCCCCGCTGTCTTTGGCCCCCGATACACGCCTCGCTTTGGCCCTGTATCGGGGGCCGTCGCATGTCCAGGCTGGCCCCATGAGCCTCGCCTTCCTCCTCACCACCCTCGTCGTGGTCGCCACTCCCGGCACCGGCGTCGTCTACACGCTGGCCGCCGGACTCTCCCGCGGTCCTCGCGCGAGCGTCGTCGCCGCGTTCGCCTGCACCCTCGGGATCGTGCCGCACGTCCTGGCCACCGTCACCGGGCTCGCCGCGCTGCTGAACGCCAGTGCCGTGGCGTTCCAGGCGGTCAAGTACGCCGGGGTCGCCTACCTCCTGTACATGGCCTGGGCGACCGTGCGGGACAAGCAGGTGATCGACGTCGACCAGGACGGCGCGCCCCGGTCCGCGGGCCGCGTGATCGTCCGGGGGGTGCTGATCAACCTCCTCAACCCGAAGCTGACGATCTTCTTCCTCGCGTTCCTGCCCCAGTTCGTGAGCCCGGCCGAGCCGCACGCCCTGCCGCGCATGCTGGCCCTGAGCGGGGTCTTCATGCTGGCGACCTTCGTGGTCTTCGCCGGGTACGGGGTCCTGGCGGCCTCGGTCCGCAGTCATGTGATCTCCCGGCCCCGGGTGATGGCCTGGCTGCGGCGGAGTTTCGCGGGGTCCTTCGTGCTGCTCGGGGCCAAGCTGGCCACCACCCGGACGTGAAGGTGCATGACGAATGACAGCTGACAGATATTGAAATCTGTCAGCTGTCATGGCAGGGTGGGCGGCATGACGATGCGAACGCGAACCCTCGGAACCACCGGCCCCCAGGTCTCCGCCTTCGGCCTCGGCTGCATGGGCATGTCCGGTATGTACGGCGAGACGGACCGCGCCGAGTCGATCGCCACCATCCACGCCGCCCTGGAGGCCGGCGTCACCCTGCTGGACACCGGCGACTTCTACGGCATGGGCCACAACGAACTGCTGATCAGCGAGGCACTGCGCACCGCTCCGGCCTCCCTGCGCGACAACGCGCTGCTCAGTGTGAAGTTCGGCGCCCTGCGCGACCCGGAGGGCGGCTGGTCCGGCTTCGACGGCCGCCCCGCCGCCGTGAAGAACTTCGCCGCGTACTCCCTCCAGCGGCTCGGCGTCGACCACATCGACGTCTACCGCCCCTCCCGGCTCGACCCGCAGGTGCCGATCGAGGAGACCGTCGGCGCGATCGCCGAACTGGTCGAGAAGGGCTGGGTCCGGCACATCGGGCTCAGTGAGGTGGGCGCAGACACCATTCGCCGGGCCGCCGCCACCGCCCCGATCTCCGACCTCCAGATCGAGTACGCGCTCGTGTCCCGTGGTCCCGAGCGGGAGATCCTGCCCACCCTGCGCGAGCTGGGCATCTCCGTCACCGCGTACGGAGTGCTCTCGCGCGGACTGATCTCCGGTCACCTCACGGCCGACCGGCGACTCGCCGCCGACGACTTCCGCGCCCACTCGCCCCGCTTCCAGGGCGAGAACCTCCAGCACAACCTCACGCTGGTCGAGTCCCTGCGCAAGATCGCCGAACAGAAGGGCGTCACCGTCGCGCAGATCGCCATCGCCTGGGTGGCCTCCCGGGGCGACGACATCGTGCCGCTGATCGGCGCGAAGACCCGGGAACGGCTCGGCGAGGCACTGGGCGCCTTGGACGTGACCCTGGACGCCGCCGACCTCACCGCGATCGAGGACGCCGTACCGGCGGACGCGGTGGCCGGTGAGCGGTACGCGGCACCGCTGATGGCGATGCTCGACAGCGAGCGGTGAACACCGTGGCGCTCGTCGGTGCCAAGGGCCGGGGACGGCTCGGCGTGGCCCTGGGTGCCGTCGGCCTGGCCGCGATCGAGGCTGCCGTGCCGGCGGACGTGGGGCTGCTTACGGCGATGCTCGACGGCGAGCGGTGATCACCGTGGCGCTGGTCGGTGCCAGGGGCCGGGGACGGCTCGGCGTGGTCCTGGGTGCCGTCGGCCTGGCTGATGGCGATGCTCGACAGCGAGCGGTGAACACCGTGCCAGGTACCGTCTAGGCATGCCGCCGACCATCGAGATCCTGACCGCCGAGCGCATCCTCGAAGCCACCGAAGAGGTGCTGCGCCGTCACGGCCCGGCCAAGGCCACCGTGATCGACGTGGCGCGCGCGCTCGGCGTCAGCCATGGCAGCGTCTACCGGCACTTCCGGACGAAGGCGGCGCTGCGGGAGGCGGTGACGAAGCGGTGGCTGGACCGGGCGACGGGCATGCTCGCCGCGATCGCCGAGGAGGACCGTGATCCGGAGGCCCGCCTGCGGGACTGGCTCGCCGCGCTGTTCGAGGCCAAGCGCCGCAAGGCGGGCGACGATCCGGAGCTGTTCGCCACCTACACGGTCCTGACCGGGGAGAATGTCGCGGCGGTCATCGAGCACCTCGCCGAGCTGACCGACCAGCTGACCCGCATCGTCCGGGACGGCGTCGAGGCGGGCACCTTCACCGTCGCCGACCCGGCCGTGGCGGCCCGAGCCGTCTTCCAGGCCACCGGCCGCTTCCACGACCCCGGCTATGCCGGGGAGTGGGAACAGCCGGGCGTGGAAGAGGAGTTCACGGCACTGGTGGACCTGTTGGTGCGCGGCCTCAAGGCCTGACCGCGCTACGTCTGCGACGGGTCCACCGTCGCCTGGTGGGCCTCCGCCAGGTGTTCCTCCGCCTTCAGCCAGGGCAGGAACTGGGCCCCCTTGCGCCACCCGCAGGTGTCACATCTGATCGTGCGCTGCGGGCCCTTGCGGAGCACCTGGACGACATGCTCGCGCCCGTGCTGGTCCCACCGGCTCACCTTGCTCGTGTTGGTCTGCACCATGACGCCTCGCCTCCGACGAGGAGTGTGCTGCAAGACCAACATCAACAGGAGCACCTTCACCATGAGTTGGTCGAATCGTGAGCGGGCTCAGTCGATGACACGCGGCAGCCGCAGGCTCAGCAGTCCCGTCAGCGCCACCCCCGCCAACTGCACCAGCAGGGTGGTGACCAGGGCGTCCCGCATGCCCATGCCCGGCACCAGGGCGAGGAAGAGGCTGCCCAGCGTGGCCACACCCAGGGCCAGGGCGGCCTGCTGGGTGGTGACCATCACCCCGCTGCCCACACCGGCCCGCGCGGGCGGCACCTCGGACAGCACGATCCGGAAGACCACGGGCAGTTGGAGGGCCTGGCCCACTCCGGCGATCGCCCCGCCGGGCAGGAGCGGGAGCAGACCGAGGTCGGGCCAGGAGGAACGGGCCGCCAGGATCATCAGGCCCAGGCCGACCCCCTGGACCAGCGCGCCCGCGGTCACCACCCGGGTGCCGAAGCGGGAGATCAGCCGCGGCCCGGCGATCGACGTGCACAGGAACGTCACAGCGAGCGGGACCAGCGCGAGCCCCGCCTGGACGGGGCTGCGGCCCGCACCCTCCTGGAGCGCCACCGCGATCACGAACATGAAGCCGGCGAAGCCCATCGAGAAGGGCAGGATCAGCAGCAGCCCGCGGCGCAGGGACACCAGCTGGAACAGGCTCGGGGGGACGAGAGGCGTGCGGCCCCCGCGGTCCGCCCGGCGCTCCACCGCGAGGAACGCCCCGGCCAGCAACGGGGACGCCGCCAGCGACAGCCACGTCCACAGCGGCCAGCCCGCCGCCCGGCCCTCGGTCAGCGGGGCCAGCAGCGCCAGCAGGGTCGCCGCCAGCAGGACCGTGCCGGGCCCGTCCACCGGCTCGGGGCGGGGGGAGCGGGTCTCCGGGACGGTACGAGCCGCAAGGACCAGGCCGACCAGGACCACGGGCACGTTCACCAGGAACGCCGCCCGCCAGCTCGTGCCCGCGATGTCGGCCGCCACCAGGACACCGCCGAGGATCTGGCCCGCCACCATGGCGAGGCCCGCCGTCGCGCCGTACAGGCCCATCGCCCGCGCCCGGCGGGGTCCGGCCGTCGCCGACTGGATGGTGGCGAGGACCTGCGGCAGCATCGCGGCCGACGCGGCGCCCTGGGCGACCCGCGCCGCCACCAGCGTCCACGCGGTCGGCGCGAGCCCGCACGCGAGTGAGGTCAGCCCGAACGCCAGCATGCCGCCCAGGAACAGCCGGCGCCGGCCGAACAGGTCGCCGAGCCGGCCGCCGAGGACCAGGAGGACGGCGTACGCCAACCCGTAACCCGCCACGACGAGTTCGAGGACCGACTCGCTCGCGGAGAGGTCCGCGCCGATGCTGGGCAGGGCGACGTTGACGATGAAGAAGTCGATGAGGGGCAGTGCCGCGGCGAGCAGCACCGTGAACAGTCCGAGGCCGCCCAGCTCGGGTGGCGCGGCGGCGCGGACAGGGCGTGGAGTCGTGGTTTCGGTCGTCACGTCGACGAGCCTGCGCCCACGCCCAGACGGGTACCAGAGTCTTCTTATCCTGGTAGAAGAACCACCTGGCAACAGGGTTCCGGTGCGGGCAGGCTGGAGGCATGACGACGATGGTCCAGGAGACAGCCGTACCGGCACTCGCTTCCGCGTCCCTCTCGGCGATCCGGCGCCATGAGCTCGCCGCCTTCCTGCGCCACCGCCGCGAGCACATCACCCCCGAGCAGGTCGGCCTGCCCCGCGGCCGCAGGCGCCGCACCCCGGGCCTGCGCCGGGAGGAGGTCGCCCACCTCTCCGCGGTCGGCGTCACCTGGTACACCTGGCTGGAGCAGGCCCGCGACATCCAGGTCTCCGTGCAGGTCCTGGACGCCCTCGCCCGCGCGCTGCTGCTGGACCCGAGCGAGCGCTCGCACCTCTTCCAGCTCGCCGGTGCGGTCGACCCGACACCGGCCACCGTCTGCCCGTCGGTCACCCCCGCCGTCCGGCAGGTGCTCGAACAGCTGGAACCGGTCCCGGCCTGCGTGCAGAACAGCCGCTACGACATCCTCGCCTACAACCGCACCTACGGCCTGCTGCTGTGCGACCTGGACGCGGTGCCGCCCGAGGACCGCAACGGCATGATCCTCTCCTACACCAACGAGGACTGGCGCTCCTCGATCATCAACCTGCCCGAGGCGCAGCGCCTGATGGCCGCCCGGTTCCGCGCCACCATGGCCGGCCACCTCGCCGAGCCCGCCTGGAAGATGCTCCTGAAGCGGCTGCGCACCGAGTCCCCGGAGTTCCGCGAGGTCTGGGACCGGCACGAGGTCATCGAACAACGGGGCCGCCGCAAGGAGTTCGTGAACCGCTACGTCGGCCACGTCTCCGTCGACCACACCGACCTCTGGCTCGGCCCCGAGGCGGGCCCCCGCATGGTGATCTACGCCCCCGCCGACGAGGAGACCCGCGGACGGCTGGAGAAGCTGCACGCGATCGCCCTGGAGCGGGGGAGCGCCTGATCGGTCGCCGCCGGTGTGGATGAGCGCCCGTAGTGCGGGAACTCGGGCGGTCCGAAGAAGAGACCCCCCACAGGCGAGGCGCGTCATGGCCGAGCAGAAGTCGTCGCAGCAGGTAGCAGAGTCACGCTCACCGTCACCTTCAGCGTCGCAGGGGCTCCCGCAGCCGCTGCGGGCCGCCGTGTCGGTGCTGGGGAAGGTGCCCGGGGCCGGGACGGTGGGCCGGGTGGCCGAGGGAGCGCTGGACCGGGTCGGAGCGGTGTCCCCGCGCGGCCGACGGCTCGCGGTGTACGCCGGGGCCGGGGTGCTCGGCGTCGCGGGCATCGTGGAGTGGCCCGTCGCGGTCACCGGGGCGGCGGTGGCGTGGCTGACCCAGCCGAGGCCGGGGGAGCGGGAGGAGCCCGCCGACGAGAGCCGGCCCACCCCCCGGGTCCTGTCGTCGACCCACGGCACACCGGGCTCCGCGCCCCACCGGGCGTCCGGGGCACCCTCCTCCGCGCCGCCCACGCCCTCCGACAAGCTCCCGCCGCACGAGACGGCGTCCCGACCCGGCCACTGAGGACGAACGATGAACCGAGGACTCACGACGGCCGCCGCGGGACTCGTCCTGGCCGGCCCGCGCCTGCTCGCCAGGGGTACGCCCGCCGCGGTCGGCGCGGCCGCGGGAGCGGTGGCCGGAACGGCCCGGGCCGGCGTACGCACCGCGGACTTCGCGGCCCGCACCACGAGGGCCGCCCGCGCGGCCCTTCCGGGAGCACCCACGCACTGGCGAGCGGGCCACCGCGTCCATCTGCCCCTGCGGGCGGAGGCGGAGGCGGGGCACGGGGAACCCGGAGAACACGGGGCACACGAGCAACAGGGAACACACGAGCAAAAGGGAACACACGGGGAACACGCCCCCACCGCACACCGCGCCCGCCGCCTCGCCGTAGACCTCGCCGAGCACCCCGACGTCGCCCTGGCCTACTGGGACGAGGGTCTCGGGCGGCTCGTCGTGACCGCGGTCGAGGAAGCGGCCACCGATCGGGTCGTGGAGCGGGCCTCGGTGCTCGCAGAGCGGTACGGCCTGGTGCCGGACAGCCAGGACGTCGAGGAACTCGCCCACCCCGGTGACCCCGGCTCCGTGCGCACCGCCGCCCTGGCGCTGGCCGCCGACGCCGTCGGGGCCGCCGCCGCGGTCACCGGGTCCGCGCTGCGGCTGCCCGCCTCGCCGCGGCCGGTGACGGCGGTGACGATGATGCTGCGGGAGAACCCCCGCTTCCGGGGCTGGCTGCGCGGGCGGCTCGGGAGCGCGCGGACGGACGTGGTGCTGGCCGCCGTGAACGCCGCCGTGCACGGCGCCGGCCAAAGCCCCACCTCGCTGCTGCTCGACGGCACACTGCGCAGCTGCCAACTGGCCGAGGCCCTCGTGCGGACGGCCGCCTTCGAGACCGTGCACGACGACCTGTGCGTCCCCGACCGGGACAGCGTGCCCGCCGACCTGGCCCTGCGCCCGCCCCCGCGCCCCTCGCCCGCCCAGGAGTACGCCGGTCACGCCTCGGCCGGCAGCGTCGCCGGCGCCGTCGCCGCGCTCCTCGTCAAGCACGACGTGACCGACGCCGCGGAGGCCGTCCTCGCGGGCTCCCCCAAGGCCGCCCGGTACGGCCCCGCCGCCTTCCACGCCGTACTGAGCGCGGCCCTGTCGCGTTCCGGCATCCTGGTGCGCGACCCGGACCGGCTGCGGCAGCTGGAGACCCTCGGCACCGTCCTCCTGCACCCGAGCGCCCTGCGCACCCCGGGCGCCGGCGCCGACCCCTGGGCCGAACCCGTGCTGGACGCGGCCCGGCGCGCCGGACTCCGGGTCGTCGTCGTGGACGACCCCGCGCTGGCCGACTTCACCGGCCTCGCCGACCAGGTCGTCAGCGCCGAGCGGCCGTTGCGGGACATCGTCGACCAACTCCGCGACGACGACGGCGACGACGACGGCGAGGGCGAAGACGAGGACGGGCGCGGCGGTGGTGGCGTGCTCACCGTCGCCCGCCCCCAGGACGCCGACACCGTCGCCGGGCTCCTCCGCGGTGACGTGGCCGTCTCCCTCACCGACGGCGGCTGCGCGGTCGCCTGGGGCGCCGACATCCTCGCCCCGCACGGACTGCCCGACGTCTGGCGGCTGCTGACCGCCGTACCGGCGGCCCGCGGGGTCGGCCGCCGCTCCCAGACCCTGGCCCGCTCGGGCGCGGCCCTGTCCGGACTCCTGGTCGCCGTCGGCGAGTCGGGCCGCGGCGGACGCCGTACGGCACTCCCCGGCCTCCGGCACGCACCCGTCGACGCGGCCGCGGCCGCCGCCCTGTTCACCGGCACCCGCGCCGCGCTCCGGGTGACCGGCACGAGTCTCCCGCACCCGCGTCCCCGGGTGGCCTGGCACGCCCTGCACCCGGACGCCGTACGCGACCGCCTTGAACAGGAGGCGCCCCCGGAGCCGACGCTCACCGAGCAGACGACCGCACGGGTCCGCACCGCCGCCGACGCCGTCGTACGCCTGCCCGTGCTGGCCCCCGCCCGGTGGTCGGCGCAGCTCGCGCGGGCCGTGCGCGGGGAACTGGACGACCCGCTCACCCCGGTCCTCGCCGTCGGTTCGGCCGCGTCCGCGATCCTCGGATCCGCGATGGACGCCCTGCTGGTGGTCGGCGCCCTCGACCTGAACGCGCTCGTCGGCGGCCTCCAGCGGCTGCGCGCCGAACGGGCCCTCTCCGGGCTGCTCGCCCAGCAGAAGCAGAAGGCCCGGGTCGCGGACGAGGACGACGCGGAACCGCACGTCGTCGACGCCGCCAGGCTGAGCCCCGGTGACGTCATCGAGCTCACCCTGGACGACGTCGTGCCCGCCGACGCCCGGCTGCTGTGGGAGGACGGCCTGGAGGTCGACGAGTCCGCGCTGACCGGCGAGTCCCTCCCGGTCGACAAGAGCACCGACCCGAGCCCGCGCGCCCCCGTCGCCGAACGTCACTGCATGGTCTTCGAGGGGACGACCGTGGTGGCCGGAAACGCCCGCGCGGTCGTCGTGGACACCGGCGACCGCACCGAGGCCGCCCGCGCCGTCGCGCTCGCCGCCCGGAACCCGGCAGCCGCCGGAGTCCAGGCCCGGCTCCAGGAAATCACCCGCAAGGCGATGCCGTTGACGATGGCGGGCGGTGCCGCGGTCACCGCGCTCGCCCTGGTACGCGGCACGCCCCTGCGGCAGGCCGTCAGCGGCGGGGTCGCGGTCGCGGTGGCCGCCGTACCGGAAGGGCTGCCGCTGGTGGCCACGGTCGCGCAGCTGGCTGCCGCCCGCCGGCTCAGCGCGCACGGCGTCCTGGTCCGCGCCCCGCGCACCCTGGAGGCCCTGGGCCGGATGGACACCATCTGCTTCGACAAGACCGGCACCCTCACCGAGAACCGGCTGCGCCTGGTCCGGGTCACCGACGCGCACGGCACCGTCCACACCCTCGACGAGCCCGAGGCGGACGGCCCGCTGCGGATCGCGGCCCGCGCCTGCCCCCAGCTCGACGGCGACTCCGGGCAGCGCCCGGCCCACGCCACCGACGAGGCAGTCCTGGACGCGGCCGCCCCCGACGAGGAATGGACCCAGCTGGAGGGCCTGCCCTTCGAGGCCGGCCGCGGTTACGCCGCCGCCGTCGGACACCCGGGCGACGACGCCCCGGTCCTGGTGCTCAAGGGCGCCCCGGAGACCGTCCTGCCCGCCTGCGCGGACCTCCCCGCCGACGCCTCCGAACGGGCCCACTCCCTGGCGGCCGACGGCCTGCGCGTCCTCGCGGTGGCCCGGCGTCCGCTCGGCGGCGACGAGAAGGCACTCGAAGAGCCGTTGCGGGACCTGGAGTTCGTCGGTCTGCTGGCCCTCGCCGACGTGGCCCGGGAGACCTCCCCGGACCTGGTTCGCGGGCTGCGAGAGGCGGGCGTACGGCCGGTCGTGCTGACCGGCGACCACCCGCAGACCGCCCACGCCATCGCCACCGACCTCGGCTGGCCCGAGGACGCCACGGTCGTCACCGGCGACGAACTGGCCGCCGCCGACCGCTCGGCCCGCTCCAGGATGCTGCGCGACGCCGATGTCGTGGCCCGGGTCGCGCCCGAGCAGAAACTCCAGGTCGTCGAGGCCCTCAGGGACGCGGGCCGGGTCGTCGGCATGGTCGGCGACGGCGCCAACGACGCGGCCGCCATCCGCGCCGCCGACATCGGCGTCGGCATCAGCGCCCGCGGCTCGGCCGCCGCCCGCAACGCCGCCGACCTCGTCCTGACCGGCGACGACCTCACCGTCCTCATCGAGGCCGTCCGCGAGGGCCACGCCCTGTGGCACAGCGTCGCCGACGCCATCGCCATCCTGATCGGCGGCAACGCGGGCGAGGTGGGCTTCGGCATCCTCGGCACCCTCCTGTCGGGTGCGGCCCCCCTGTCCACCCGTCAGATGCTCCTGGTGAACCTCTTCACCGACCTGTTCCCGGCCATGGCCGTGGCGGTGACGCCGACGGAGAAACCCACGGAGGACGAGCCCTCGGTCGACACCGTCCTCGGCACCTCCCTGACCCACCAGATCCGCGACCGCGCCATCACCACCTGCCTGGGCGCCACGGCGGCCTGGCTCATCGGCCGCTTCACCCCGGGCACGGCCCGCCGCTCGACGACGATGGCGCTGTGCGCGGTGGTCGGCACACAGCTGGCCCAGACCTGGGCTGACAGGAAGGAGAGCCCACTGGTCCGCGTGACCTCGCTGGGTTCGGCGGCGGTTCTGTTCGCGCTGGTGGAGACGCCGGGCGTGAGCCGGGTGTTCGGCTGCACGCCGCTCGGGCCGGTGGCGTGGGCGGGGGTGGGGGCGGCGATCGTGTTGGCGGTGGCGGGCCAGAGGTTTCTACCTGATGTGGAGCGAACGGTACAAGATCGATTGGGGTCGGGTTGACTGACTCAGGGGCGCGGGGCTGTGTCGACATGCGGCTTCGCCGCGGGGCGCGACAAGCCCCCACCGGCGGTCTGCCGAAAAACTACGCGCTGACCCCCGCCGCCTCGCGAACCTCCACGGACTCCAGCCGCTCAGCCGTACGCTCAGCAGTCCGTCGAGCCCAGGCCCCACTCGTCACCGCACCAAGAACCAGCACCGCGACCCCGCACCCGGCCAGAATCCACCACCCCGGCACGGCGGCAGACACGAAACCCTCCCGGTACGACGACGATCCGACCCCGGAGGCCAGCACAGCCCCGATCACCGCGACCCCCAGCGTCTGCCCCAGCTGACGGCTCGTGGAGGCAACGGCGGCCGCCACCCCCGCCTGAGCCCGCGGCATCCCCGAGACCGCCGTGTTCGTGATCGGCGCGTTCACCAGCCCGAACCCGATGCCGAACAGCACGTATCCGAGGAACAGTGTCACGTTCGACGTCTCGGCGTCGAACGCGGCGAACAGCACTCCGCTCGCCGTCATCATGACCCCCGCGATCACGAGCGGCAGCCGCGGTCCGCGACTGCCCACCAGCCGCCCGGCGAGCGGTGCGAACAGGAACATCGGCACCGCCATCGGCAGCATCCACAGGCCCGCGTGCAGCGCGTCAAGGCCGCGTACGTTCTGCAGGTACAGCGTCGACAGGAACAGGAACCCGCCCAGACCCGCGAACGCGCTGATCGCGATCACCGTCGCCCCGCTGAACGGCGCGGACCGGAAGAACCGCAGGTCGATGAGGGGCTCGTCGCGCCGGGGCTCGTACCAGAGGAGGCCCGCCAGCGCGACGACGGCCACGACGGCGAAGGGCAGGACGTACGAGAGGCCCGAGGCCGGCGCCTCGATGATGGCGTACGTCAGCGAGCCGAACAGCGCGATCACCAGGAGCTGTCCGACCGGGTCGGGGCGGCGGGCCTTCGGCGCCCGGGACTCGGGGACGTACCGCAGGGTGAGCAGCAGGGCGGCGAGCCCCACCGGCAGGTTGACCCAGAAGATCGAGCGCCAGCCGACCGAGTCCACGAGCACCCCGCCGACCAGCGGCCCCGCGGCCATGGAGATGCCGACGACCGCGCCCCACACCCCGATCGCCCGCGCCCGCTCGCGCGGGTCGGTGAAGGTGTTGGTGATGATCGACATCGCGACCGGGTTGAGCATCGAACCGCCGACCGCCTGCACCATCCGGAACGCGATCAGCGCCTCCAGGTTCGGCGCGGCGGAGCACAGCGCGGAGCCGATCGTGAAGACGATCAGGCCCGCCATGAAGACGCGCTTGCGGCCGATCCGGTCGGCGGTGGAGCCGGCCAGCATCAGCAGCGAGGCGAGGACGAGGGTGTACGCGTCGATCGTCCACTGGAGGCCCGCCGTGCTCGCGTCCAGACCCCGCTGCATGGCGGGCAGGGCGACGTTGAGGGCGGTGGTGTCGAGGCTCACGATCAGGAGGCTCATGCAGCAGATCGCGAGCACCAGCATGCGTCGGCGATGACTGAGCTCGGGCATGCGTTTCATCGTACGCTGATATCGATAGTGCGTCTAACTAATGGTCACTACATGATCGCCACATGGTCGCTGCCTGGTCGATGCACGGGTACCCCGCGCCGTACGTGACAATGGGGGAATGTCCACGACCGCGCTCACCGAGAACACGCCCCTGCGGATCGGCCCGCACACCGTTCAGCCGCCTGTCGTCCTGGCTCCGATGGCCGGGATCACCAACGCGCCCTTCCGCACCCTGTGCCGGGAGTTCAGCGGGGGCAAGGGGCTGTTCGTCAGCGAGATGATCACGACCCGGGCGCTGGTCGAGCGCAACGAGAAGACCATGCAGCTGATCCGCTTCGACGCGAGTGAGAAGCCGCGTTCGATCCAGCTGTACGGCGTCGACCCCGCCACCGTCGGCAAGGCCGTCCGCATGATCGCGGAGGAGGATCTCGCCGACCACATCGACCTGAACTTCGGGTGCCCGGTGCCGAAGGTGACGCGCAAGGGCGGCGGATCCGCACTGCCCTTCAAGCGTCCGCTGCTCCGGGCGATCCTGCGCGAGGCCGTGAGCGGGGCGGGGGACCTGCCGGTCACGATGAAGATGCGCAAGGGGATCGACGACGATCACCTCACGTATCTGGACGCGGGGCGGATCGCGGTCGAGGAGGGGGTCACGTCCATCGCGCTGCACGGTCGTACGGCCGCCCAGCACTACGGCGGCACCGCGGACTGGGACGCCATCGCGCGGCTCAAGGAGCATGTGCCGGAGATCCCCGTGCTCGGCAACGGCGACATCTGGTCGGCGGAGGACGCGCTGCGGATGGTGCGGGAGACCGGGTGCGACGGGGTGGTCGTCGGGCGGGGGTGCCTGGGGCGGCCGTGGCTGTTCGCCGATCTGGTGGCGGCTTTCGAGGGGCGTACGGAGGCCGTCGCGCGGCCTTCGTTGCGCGAGGTGGCCGACGTCATGGTCCGGCACGCCACGCTGCTGGGTGAGTGGATCGGCGACGAGTCCCGTGGGGTCATCGACTTCCGCAAGCACGTGGCCTGGTACCTGAAGGGCTTCGCCGTCGGGAGCGAGATGCGCAAGCGGCTCGCGATCACGTCGTCGCTGTCGGAACTCCGGTCGGGCCTGGACGAGTTGGACCTGGACCAGCCGTGGCCGGTGGGTGCGGACGGGCCGCGGGGCCGTACGTCCGGCAACAACCGGGTGGTGTTGCCGGACGGCTGGCTGAAGGACCCGTACGACTGCGCGGCGGGGGTCGGGGAGGACGCGGAACTGGACACGTCCGGGGGCTGAGGTGGGCTGGTGCCGTGCGGGTTCGGTGGGGGCGGGCGTTGTGCGCAGTTCCCTGCGCCCCTGAACGCCTGCGGCGGCCGGAGTGGACGGACGGTTCGGCGCCGCGCCGTGGCTACCCCGCGAGAACACCTTGCTTCTCCAGCGCCTTGCGCAGTGCCCGCACGGCGTAGAAGGCGCGGCTCTTCACGGTGCCGGGCGGGACGCCGAGGTGCTCGGCCGCCTGGGCCACGCTGCATTCCAGGTAGTACATGAGACGGATGACGGTGCGCTGCTGCTCGTTCAGTTCCCGCAGGGCCTTCAGCACCGCATGGGTGGTGATCGTGGATTCCGTGCTGTCCCAGGACGCGTCCAGGTCCTCGACGGGCATGAGCTCCAGCGGCCGGTTCCGCCGGGCCCGATGGTGGTCGATGACGAGGTTCCTCGCCACGGTGAACAACCAGGGCCGAACGTGGTCGGCGCGGGTGTTTAGGAACCCGCCGTGCTTCCAGGCGCGGGCCGCGGTCTCCTGGAGGATGTCCTCCGCCTTGTGCCAGTCGCCGTCGAGCAGCCGCGTGGCGTACCGGACGAGCAGGGGCCCGTACCGGTCGTAGACGTCTCGCACGAAGGCATCGCAGTCGGTGTCCGAGGTGACCCGCCGGGTGTGCGCCCGAGGCGGAGCGAGGGGGGTGGTCCCCGCTTCCATGATCCCGTTCATGGGTGGTGCCCGTTCCTGTTCAAGTGTTCTGTGGCCTGCTCTCCCGCATGCGCGGTCGAGTGACTCAACACTCGTGGGGCGCCCTTAACCGAACCTTGTCGTCTTCTTGTCGTGCCTCTCGGTGTCTAGCGTGCAGGACCACCGCTGCGCGGAACCGGGAGGCGATGGCTTCCGGCCGCCCTCTCCGGCACGGGGGGCGTGGGGTCCGCATCCATGTCCAGGGCGGTGAGCCGGTCGCGGACCTGCTGGGCGCTGTGACGCATGGCTCGCGCGTCGGCGTTCTCGAGGGCCTTGACCCAGTCCGCCCGCGCGCCGTCCCGGTCGCCCTGGGACAGCCGGGTGTCCCCGAGTCGCATCAGGGTGCCGATGGCGTTCCTGTGGTCGTCCAGTTCCTCGAACGCCCGCGTCGCCCGCTGGTAGGTGGCCACCGATTCCTCGTAACGGCCGAGCGCGCGGAGGGTGTAGCCCACGATGTCCCACCCCTGGGCCAGCTGCCACGGCGCGTCCAGGCGCTGGAACAGGGCGATGCCCTCCTCGCTGTACTGAAGGCTCTTCTCCAGCTGCCCCAGGTTGGAGTGGAACCAGGCGAGTTCGAGAAGGCATTCGGCCAGCCACAACTCCTCGCCGGTCGCCCGGGACAGCTCCAGTCCCCGCTCGGAGAACCGCACGGCTTCCTGGATCCGGCCGAACAGGAACAGCGCGCACGCCATGACGTAGTGGGCTCGCGCCTGTTCGCCGGTCGCGTCGAGCTGCTCGAAGATCGTCGTGGCGCGTCGCAGGTGCTGAAGGGCCTCTTCCTGGTGGCCGAGGTAGCCGTGGATGCTGCCGAGATGGCGCAGGCAACGGCCCTCTTCGAGCCGGTCGCCCTGGCGCTGGGCCACTTCGAGGGCGGGGGTCAGGGCGGTGATGGCTTCGGGCCAGAACTCCTGGCGTTGGAGATGTTCCTTGAGCGACCAGGCCAGCCCGGTGGTGTGGTGGTCGAGCTTTTGGCTCACGGCGTAGTGGAGCAGGCCGGTCAGTACCCGGTGCTCGGCGGTGAACCACCGGGTTGCCTGCCTGACGCCGGTGAACTTCTCCGGGGCGACGCCCGGGGCGGGCGCCCCGAGGTCGAGTTCGGCCGTCGTGTCCTGCTTGAGGAGTTGGTTGGCCCCGTAGGCGGTGAACATGTAGTGGTCCAGGACCCGCAGGGTGGCGTGCCGGCGTTCCTGGGCGGTGTCGTGGATCTGGTTGAGTTCGCCGGCGTAGGAGCGGAGGAGGTCGTGCACGCCGTAGCGGCCGGGCAGCGGTTGTTCCACGAGGCAGGAACCGGTCAGGGCAGCGAGTGCGCGGCGGGTCCGGGCGAGGGAGAGGCCGACGAGACCGGCGGCGGCGGGGGCCGTGATGTGGGGGCCGGGGTGCAGGGCCAGGAAGCGGAAGAGCCGGGCGGCGTGCTCGTCCAGGGACCGGTAGGACCAGGAGAAGACGGTGCGCACATCGGTGCTGCTGTCGAAGCCGGTGAACGCGTCGAGGTCGCCCTCGGCGTGCCGCAGGTCGTCGACCATGGCCTCAAGGGGGAAGGACGGGTCGAGTTCGGCGCGGGCGGCGACCACGGCCATGGCCAGGGGGAGTCGTCCGCACAGGCGGATGATCTCGGCTGTGGCGGTGGGCTCGGCGGCCAGTCTCTCCCTTCCCAGACGTCGTTCGAGGGCTTGGTGGGCCTCGGCCTGGGAGGGCAGCGGAAGCGTGAGGGGCCTGGCGCCGTCGGTGGTGATCAGGCCGGGAAGCTGATTGCGGCTGGTGATCAGGGTGAGGCAGCCCGCTCCCGCCGGGAGCAGGGGGCGTACCTGCTGCTCGTCACGGGCGTTGTCGAGGACCAGGAGGATCCGCCGGTCGGCGAGGAGGCTGCGGAAGAGCGTGCTGCGGGCCGGGGTGTCTTCCGGGATGCGCTGAGCGGGAACACCGAGGGCGGTGAGGAAGCCGTGCAGAACGGTGCCGGGGTCCACGGCGGGTGCGTGCGGGTGGAATCCGCACAGGTTGACGAAAAGCTGTCCGTCGGGGAAGGACGAGGCGATGCGGTGGGCGTGGTGGACGGCGAAGGTGGTCTTGCCGACACCGGGAGTACCGCTGATGACGACGACGGAGGCAGCCGTCGGCCCGGTCCGGTCCGGTGCACCGCGCACGGCCGACAGCCACGCACCCTCGGCGGCCCGTCCCGCGAACACCGGGAGGGCACCCGGCAGTTGAGCCGGCCGTGCCAGGGGCGACGGCGTGGCTTCCTCCTCCGCGGCCGGGGCGCGACGTGCGTCGCAGGGGTCGGCAGCGTCGGCAGCGTCGGCCGTGTCGCCGGCGGCCGGGCCGGCGGGCGCTGCCTCGCCCTCGTCCAGCCCCTCGCCCTCGTCCAGCCCCTCGCCCTCGTGCGGCCCCCCGAATCTGGCCGGCCCGACCGGATCGCGGCCCTGCTCGGTGCCCACGCCGGGGACGGACGCCGCGCCGAATCCGTTCAACTCACCTGCTGAGTGAAGGGGTGGCAGGTCGTGGTGGAGGATGCCCTGGTGCAGGGCGCGCAGGGGCGGGCCGGGTTCGAGGCCGAGTTCGTCGGCGAGGTGCCGGCGCAGTTCGGTGTAGCGCTGAAGCGCTTCTGGGTGCCGGCCGGCGAGGTACAGGGCGCGCAGCAGCAGGGCCCAGCCGGTTTCCCGCAGGGGGTGTGCCGCGGTCAACTCCTGTGCCGCGTCCAGGGCTTCGGTGATCCGTCCTTGCATGAGCAGTGCGGTGGTGCGGATCTCGCGTGCGGTCTGCCGCAGTTCTTCCAGGCGAGCTGTCTCCTGGGCGGCGAACAGGTGGTGCGCCGCGTCGGCGAACGCGGTGCCACGCCACAACTCCAGGGCGTTCCGGGCCTCTTCGACGACGCGTTCGGGCCGGCCCTGGTCCATGAACAGGCGCGCCCGGGTGAGGGACCGCTCGAAGCGCACGGTGTCACGGCTCTCGGGCGGCACCCGCAGGGCGTAGCCCAGAGGCTCGGTGACCAGCAGTTCGAAGGTGCCGTGCCTACGCAAATGCTGGGGTTCCAGGACCGCGCGCAGCTTGCTGACGTGGGCGTGCAGGGAGTTCATCGCTCCGCCCGGGGTCCGTCCCGGCTGCTGCGGCCACAGTTCCTCGCACAGCGTCTGGGGCGCGACCGCCCGGCCGTCGGCGAGCAGCAGGCGGATCAGCAGCAGCCGCTGCCTGAGCCGGCCCGGATCGAGTACCGCGCCCGCCCGCCGTACCACCAGCGGACCCAGCAGCCCGAAGCCGAGCCCCTGCTCCACAGCTGTCATCGCATCCCCCGCACATCCCCCTCGGCGGCGCCACCACCGGGGGCACCCATGACCATGGCCCGCGGGACAGGCGCGCGACCTTCGTCGCGTGAGCTGTCCGTCGAGACGGGGGCGGCCGGTGCGGGTGTCCGGAGCGGCGAGGACTCCGTCGTCCGCTGCCCGCATACCGGACAGGACATTAGCAGCCACGCACCGAGGGGCTGCCGGGCCTGCCGGTAGGGGCAGCTCACCCGTTGCCACGACTTCGGCCTGCCATGGAGCGAAGCGGCGGTCTGCCCATCCGCGACGCGATGTGAACCGGCGTGGGGTCCCTGCCGTTGTGTGACCGAACGGTCGTCGTCACGAGTGGGGAAAAGTCATGGTCACCGTCGAAGGAACGAGCACCGCACGGTTCGAACCCGTCCGAGCGGCGCTGGCCGCGCACCTGGAGTCCGGAGAGGAGCTGGGGGCGTCGATCGCCGTCGACGTCGACGGAGTCATGGAAGTCGATCTGTGGGGTGGACACACCGACGCGGCGCGGACCGTGCCGTGGCGCCAGGACACGGTGGTCGGCCTGTGGTCGACCACCAAGACCCTCACCGCTCTGGCGGCCCTCGTCCTCGTCGACCGGGGCGCACTCGATCTGCACCGCCCGGTCGCCCACTACTGGCCCGAATTCGCCGCCCAGGGCAAGCAGGACATCGAGGTGCGCCATGTCCTGGCCCACACCTCGGGGCTCTCCGGCTGGCAGCAGCCCTTCACCATGGACGACCTGTACGACTGGCCGACCGCGAGCGCCCGGCTGGCCGCGCAGGCGCCCTGGTGGGAGCCGGGCAGTGCCTCGGGCTACCACGTGCAGACGCAGGGGCAGCTGATAGGAGAGCTTGTCCGGCGGGTCAGCGGCCGGACCCTGACCGAGTTCGTCGACACCGAGATCGCCGAGCCGTCACGGGCCGACGTCCAGATCGGTGCGCGGCAGGCCGACTGGCCGCGTATCGCCGAACTGGTGGCCCCCTCGCAGCTCTCCGGGATACCCGCCGGCCTGGATCCCGAGGGGATCTTCACCAAGACGCTGCTCGGCAGCCCCGCCCGGGACGAGCACGTCGACACCCCGCGGTGGCGTCGTGCCGAACTCGGGGCCGTCAACGGACACGGCAACGCACGGGGTATGGCCCGCGCTCTCTCCGTGATCTCACGACGCGGCCAGGTGAACGGCCGCCGGCTCCTCTCCGCGGACACCGTGGACAGGGTCCTCGACGTGCAGGCCGACGGAGTCGACCTGTTCCTGGGTGTTCCCGTGCGCTGGGGCATCGGCTTCGCGCTCGCCGACGCGAGGACGATGCCGCACATGCCCACCGGGAGGGTCTGCTTCTGGGTCGGCCGGGGTGGATCGATCGTGATGATGGACCTCGACCGGCGCGTCACGTTCTCGTACACGATGAACCGGCTGGGCGACGGCATCCTCGGCTCGGAGCGCACCCACAGCTACATGAGGCAGGTCTACGAAGTCCTGGACTCCACGGCCTGAGCACGGCCTGAGCACGGACCGAGGCCCGCCCGGTCCGCCCGGGAGGCCGCTTGCGAAAACCGCGTCCTGCCCGCGACCGGAGGCTCGATCACATCCGCGCCGTTCCCGGGGTGAACCGAACCGGTCCCGCCGTCGTAGGACAGGACGCAGGGCATTCCACCCCGGGCAGCCGGGGTCGGTGGTGCTCCAGGCCCAGGTGGGGCCGTAGCCGGACAGCCGCCCTTCTTGCCGCTGCGACGCGTCGCCCACCCCTCTCCGATCCGCGCCGGCCACTCGGCGTGGACCGAACACACCAACTCAGTCGCCGACAGAGGAACCCGGTGCTTCGTCTCTCGAACGCACCGCCCCATTTCGCCGGGTCCGGTCAGGACCGACGGCCAAGGAAAGAGGACGTTCACGCATGCGCACCACCCTTCTCAGCCGCAGATCCGCCCTGCTCGGTGTCACAGCGGCCGCCGGGCTGTCCGTGGCCGCCGTCACCCTGCCCGGTACGACCAGTGCGGCGCCCCTCCGCCCGGAACGACCGACGATCGTGCTGGAGCACGGGGCGTTCGCCGACGCCGCGAGCTGGGACGGCGTGGTCACTCGGCTGCAGCGTGCGGGCTACCCCGTGGTGTCCGCCGCCAACCCGCTGCGCGGTCCGGCGACCGATGCCGCCTACCTGCGCAGCGTCGTCGACCACATCGACGGGCCCGTGGTCCTGGTCGGCCATTCCTACGGCGGTACCGTCATCAGCCAGGCCGCCGCGGGCCTGGAGGGCAAGGTGAAGGCGCTGGTCTACATCGCCGCGTTCCTGCCCGACACCGGCGAGAGCTCCCTCGGGCTGACGAACGAGTTCCCCGGCAGCACCCTCGGCCAGGCGATCGAGTCCGTCAACTACACCCTGCCCGACGGCGGTCAGGGCGCGGACGTGTACATCAAGGCGGAGAAGTTCCGCGGCCAGTTCGCCGCGGACGTGCCGGCGGACAAGGCCAGGCTCATGGCGGCGGGACAGCGTCCGATCGCCGCCGCCGCGCTGGAGGAGAAGTCGACGAAGGCCGCCTGGAAGACGATCCCCTCCTGGTCCCTGGTGACCACGGAGGACCTCAACATCCCTGAGGCCGCCCAGCGTTACATGTCGGCGCGTGCCGGGGCCCGCACCACCGTCATCGCCGCGTCGCACGCGGTGCCGGTCTCCCACCCCGACGCCGTCGCCCGCATCGTGGAGCGCGCGGCCCGCACGGTCCGCTGAGCGACATGCCCGGCCGGGCACTTCACCACCCACCGCATTCCTCAATGAAAGGCAGTACCACCATGGCGTTCATCACCGTCGGCCAGGAGAACTCGACCAGCATCGAGTTGTACTACGAGGACCACGGCACCGGGCAGCCGGTCGTGCTGATCCACGGCTACCCGCTCGACGGCCACTCCTGGGAGAAGCAGACCGCCGCTCTGCTGTCGGCCGGCTATCGCGTGATCACGTACGACCGGCGCGGGTTCGGCCGCTCCAGCCGGCCCACCACCGGCTACGACTACGACACCTTCGCCGCCGACCTCAACACGGTCCTCGAAACCCTCGACCTCCACGACGTCGTCCTGGTCGGCTTCTCCATGGGAACCGGCGAGGTCGGCCGCTACCTGGGCACCTACGGTTCCGCCCGGACAGCCAAGGCCGCCTTCCTCGCCTCCCTCGAACCCTTCCTCCTCAAGACCGACGACAACCCCGGCGGTGTCGACGGCGCCGTCTTCAAGGACATCGAAAGGGCCGTCACCGCCGATCGCTACGCCTACTTCACCGCGTTCTACGAGGACTTCTACAACTTCGACGAGAACCTCGGCACCCGCATCAGCGAGGAAGCCGTCCGCAACAGCTGGAACGTCGCCGCAGGCGCCTCCGCGTACGCCTCCTTGGCCTGCGTGGCGACCTGGTCCACCGATTTCCGTGCCGACCTGCCCAAGATCGACGTCCCGGCGCTGATCCTGCACGGCACTGCCGACCGCATCCTGCCCATCGAGGCCACCGGCGCCCTCTTCCACCAGGCGCTGCCGCAGGCCGACTACGTCGTCATCGACGGCGCGCCCCACGGCCTGCTGTGGACCCACGCCCGGGAAGTCACCGAGGCCCTCCTGGCCTTTTTGGCCAAGTGACCGACGTCCGGCGGCCTTCCCGCCGGGAGTGGGCACGCTCCCCGTCACGCCGGGGAGGCGAGGCTGAAACCGCTCGGCGGGGCGCACGGACGCGCAAGGAGGCCGCGCTCACGGGTGGGCCGTTGGAGGCCGGCGCTCCCGCGGCGATGCCGGGGTTCAGGGGGCTGCCGGTGCCAGGCCGGCGTCGTTGAGGCGTGACCGCGGACCTCGCCGGGCCGGGTGCCCCGCCCGAGCCCGGCGCGAGTGCCCGGGGGAACTGCGCGGCCGGCCCCGACCGACCCGCAACCCGACCCGGCCCCCCGCGAAGCGTTACCCCTTGGACGGATGCGGAGTCGAGCCGTACGCCGTCAGGAAGCGGTCCCGGAAGGAGCTCATCTTCCAGACCGGGGCGTTGTGGGCCGGCTTCAGGCCGTCCGTCCAGTTCCAGGACGCGATCTTGTCGAGCACCTTGGGGTCCTTGGCGACGATCGAGATCGGTACGTCACGGCTGGCGTTCTCCCCGCTGACCCGGGCGATCGGCTGGTGGTCGCCGAGGAAGACGAGGACCGTGTCCTTGCTGCCGTAGCGCTCCAGCCACTGGGTCAGTGACGTCACCGAGTACGAGATGGACTTGCCGTACTCCTGCTTGGAGCGGGTGGGGTCGGCGATGATGTCGGAGGCTTTGTTGCCGGCCTTCTGGATGGGCTTGAAGACCGAGCCGTCGCCCAGGTCGTCCCAGTCGACCATCTTCGGGATGGGTGCCCAGGGCTGGTGGCTGGAGGTCAGGATGATCTCGGACATCAGCGGCTTGTCGTGCTTCTTGCCGTGGACCTGGCGCTGGTAGGCCTCGAGGGCGTACTGGTCGGGCATCGTCGACCAGCTGAACTTGGGTCCCCGGTAGCCGAGTTGGAAGGCGTTGTAGACCTTGTCGAGGTCGTAGTACTTCTGTTCCGGCCAGCCCTTCTGGACGCCCGGCATCACCCCGACCGTGTCCCAGTCGCCGGTCTTCTTGAAGGCCTTGGTGAGGCTGAGGTGGTCGCTGGCCATGACCGTGCGGTAGCGCTGCTGGTTGTCGATCCACAGGCCGGACAGGGTCGTCGAGTGGCCGAGCCAGCTGCTGCCGCCGTACGTCGCCGAGGTCAGCCAGCCGCTCTTCGCGTGGAAGCCCGCCTTCGCGAGGGCCGCGGTGCTCGTGGCGAGGGTCTTGTCGACCCCGGGAGCGATGCCCTTGTCCTCGACGGCGCTCCTGCCGTAGCTCTCGATGAACGTGAAGATCATGTCCTTGCCGCGCAGATCCGGCACCAGCTGGGCGCCCGGGGTGTTCCCGAAGGCGTCGACCTTGGCCACCTTCTCGAAGTCCGCCTCGTCCCGCACGGTCTGCACCACCTGCTCGGCCTGGCGCGCGGTGAGCGCGGCGGTGTGTTCGGAGGCCAGCGGGGTGCCGAAGAGCTGGAGACCGAGCGCGGAGCAGGTGACCCAGGCGGTGGCGGCGAGGAGGGTGCCACGGGTGGCGGTCCGCCGGTCCAGGACCAGGAGACCGCTCAGCCTGACCATCGCCAGCGTCATGACGGCCACCAGCAGGAGCACGAGGACGACCGCGCCGACCGCGGCGCCGACCGCCACGGCCCCGCCCATCGAGTCGGCGAGGTACGACTGCGCGTCGTCGAGCAGCTCCCAGTCCAGGACGGGGTTGAAGGGGCGCCCGAGGTAGTCGTTGAACCCCATGTCGAGCAGGTTCAGGATCGTCATCACCCCGAGCGCCGCGCCGGACACCACGGCCACCACCAGCCGCGGCCGACGCGGCAGCGCCAGCGCCACAGCCGCCCCGAGGATCGCCTCGGCCGGAATCCGCACGAACGCCCGCGGGTGCAGATAGGGGACCTTGTTCGGCAGGAGCAGGGCCCCGAGGACGAGAAGTGCGGCGAGGACGTTGAGAGCCCACCGCGTGTTGCGTACGGCGACGGGGTGCGCGTCCCGCCAGGACTGCTTCCCGGCCGGCGGACTGTCCCCACCCGTCGCCTCGGCCTCGGGTGACGTGCTCTCTGCAAGGGTCTCGGACACCCGAGGGTCCTTCCATATGGTCCTGGTGGAAGGCGGACCCGATATGGGGTCTCGGATCCGCCACCGTCCCGTACGGAGGGCTCAGCCCGTCAGTTCACATCCCAGGGCAAACACCGGCCCAACGCTTGGTCAACGGTCAGGTTCCGGCCCTTGGCTCACGCACCGCCCACCGCCGTCAACAACGCGAGCGGCGCCGCGGCGGACCGCGCCTCCCGTACACACGCGTGCGGATACGGCACCGGCTCGCCGTGGGACTCCCGCCCGTACCCCGCCAGCACCTCCGGCAGCCGGTGCCCGGTCGCCGTCGCCGCGTCCACCAGCCCGTGCGCCACCGCCCGCGCCTCGTCGTGCAGCCCGTACCGGGCGAGACCGAGGGTGATCAGCGCGTTGTCGTGCGGCCACACCGATCCCCGGTGATACGACAGCGGGTGGTACGCCCCCTGTCCGGCCGCCAGGGTCCGGACCCCCCAGCCGGAGAAGAAGTCCGGCTCCAGCAGCCGCCGCCCCACCAGTTCGCCGTACTCCTTGTCGAGCAGCCCGGACCACAGCAGATGCCCGGCGTCGGAGGCCAGCGCGTCGACCTGCCGCCCGTGCCCGTCCAGTGCGAGCGCGGGGAAGGCGCGGTCCGGCATCCAGAAGTCCCGCTGGAACCGGTCCCGCAGATCCGCCGCGGCCTGTTCGAGGAGCGCCGCGTAGGTCTCGTCCTCCCACGCCGTGCGCGCGACCCATGCGGTCCTGCGCAGCGCGTCGTACGCGTAGCCCTGGGCGCCCGCGGCCGTCACCGGCCCGCTCGCCCGCGTTCCGTCGGCGCCGCAGATTGCGCCGGGGGAGTCCTTCCAGTTCTGGTTGGCGAGGCCGCCCTGGTCGGCGCGGTAGACGAGGTAGCCGCGCGAGGTGAGGCCGCCGTGGTCGAGCATCCAGCCGATCGCGGCGCGGGCGTGGGACTCCAGACGCCGGGCGAGCGCGACGTCCCCGGTGTGTTCCACGTACGCGCCGAGCAGGACGAGGAACAGCGGCGTCGCGTCGACCGAGCCGTAGTAGCGGCCGTACGGCACCTGCTCGAAGTGCGCCAGCTCCCCCTGCCGTACCTCGTGCACGATCTTGCCGGGCTGGGCCACGGAGGCCGCGCCGGTCTCGGTGGCCTGGGTGGCGGCGAGCGCGGGGAGGGTGGCGGCGGCCAGCTGGGGGCGGTAGGGGAGGGCGAAGAGCGAGGTGAGGAGGGCGTCCCGGCCGAGCAGGGTCAGGAACCAGGGGGCTCCGGCGGCCGGGACGCGCAGTTCCTCACCGTCCGGGCCGGTCGCCGGGACCTGGAGCGAGGCGAGGTCGGCGAGACCGCGGGCGCAGGCGGCGGCCAGCTCCGGCCAGCCGGTCGGGAAGGCGACGCCCTCCACGAACTCGCCCTCCATCGCGAGGAGTCGACGGTTCAGGGCGGCAGGTGAGCTCGGTACCCTTCGGGCCCGCCTGTCGCCGTGCGGGCGGGCCATCACGCGCAGGATCAGCTCGGCCGTGCCGTGCGGCTCCAGGTCGAGCGTCCAGACCAGGCGCCTGGCTCCGGTGCCCGTCTCCTCGACGCCGTCCGGGGCGGGATCGGCCGTCACCGTCGTACAGGACCGCCACTCGCGGCGCTGGTAGCCGAACTCCACGCCGTCCTCGCGGACTTCGCGGAAACGGGTGGCGCCGGTCTTGGTGTAGGTGCGGTGGTCGGAGCGGAGTTCGAACTGGTCGGCGAAGTCGGCGTCCGCGGTGACCCCGAGCCGGACCGTCGTCGGCACCGGACGGTTGCTGGTGACCCGGAGGGACTCCACGAACGAGCCGTCCCCCACCGCCTGTTCGCGGAAGAGCGTGCAGGCGGGCGGCTCCTGGCGGCCGCCGCGCGGGACGAGGACACAGCGCGCGGTGTCCCCGTCGGCCACCGGCGACAGGGCTTCCGGCACCGCGCCGTCGACCGTGAGCTGCCAGCGGCTCAGATGCCGCGCGTCGCGGACGAACAGCCCGTCCGGGGTGCTGCCGCCGCCCCGGACGCCGCTGATGTCCCCGCCGTCACCCACGGCAGCGAACGTCTCGCCGTACACGAGCAGATGATGCCGGTCCGTCATCGCCGGTTCCCTCCCTTGAGTCCCATGTCCGCCGTGCCTGTGGTGTGGTTCGTGACCGTGGTCTCGCTGTGCAGCAGGTCGAGCGCGAGCGCGGCGGTCCAGCTGAAGCCGGTCGTCCCGCAGGCCTCTCCGGTGTACGGGTCGACGTACTCCGCGAAGTCGGTGGCCCCGGCGAGTTCGAGGACCGACTCCCGCAGCGCGTCCGCCCGCCGGTGCTCGCCGTGGGTGCGCAGCCCGCGCTCCAGCAGCCAGGCGGTGTTGAACCAGGCCGGGCCGCGCCAGTAGCGGTGCGGGTCGAAGGCCTCGCCGAGGAGGTCGTGGCTCGGGGGGAGGCGGGTGGTGGTGCCGAGCCCGAAGTGGGGGCCGGAGAGGGTACGCACCAGCGCCGAGGCGATGTCCCGCGGGAGACCGGGGAGCAGGAGCGGAATCAGACCGGACACGGTGCGCTCGGGGATGAGGGAGCCGCGCAGGCCCGGAGCGGTCCCGAGCGGGTCCTGGCGGTCCGCCTCGGTGCCGAGCGGGTCCTGGCCGTCCGAAGAGGTGCCGCGCGGGTTCCGGTCGTCCCGAGAGGTGCCGTGCGGGTCCTGGTGGTCCGAGGCGCTCCTGCGCAGGTCCCGGCGGTTCGCCTCGGTCCCGAACGGGTCCTGGCCGTCCGAAGTGGCGGCGCGCAGGTCCTGGTGGTCCGAGGCGGCCCTGCGCAGGTCCCGGAGCTCCCCCTTGGTCCCGAACAGGTCCCGGCCGTCTGAAGAGGTCCTGCGCAGGTCCCCGCGGTCCGGGCCCGCGCCGAGCGGGTCGCGGCCGCCCGCAGCGGTCCCGCGCAGGTCCCGGCAAAGGAACATCCCGCTCGCCGGGTCCCACAGCCGCTCCACCAGGGCGGCCGTGAGCCGCTCCGCGCGCGCGTGGCGGGCCGTGCCGGGCGCCCCCAGCTCGGCGGCGATCCGGGCGAGGGCGTGCTCGGAGGCGATGAGCAGGGCGTTGAAGGCGGGGTCCTCGACGGCGAACTCGCCGGCGCCGTCGGCGTAACCGGCGTCCCGGTACTCCGTCGCCAGCCGCACGTACCGTCCGTAGTCCAGGTCCGTCGGCCGGTCCTCGGCGGCGCCGTGGTCGAGGTCGGCGCGGCGGAAGGAGCGGGCCGGGGCCGGGGTGACGCGGGAGAGCGGGAGGTCCCAGGCGGGGCTGTTGTCCATACCCTGTTCCCAGGGGTGCACCACGGACGCCAGACCGCCGCCGCCCAGGTCCCGGCGGTGCAGGAGGTAGCGGTGCCAGGCGGCGAGGCGCGGGTACACGCGGGGGAGGAAGCCGCGCGCGCGGGACAGGCCGGGGTCGGCGCGGTGGACCAGCCACGCGGCCAGGGCGTGCACCGGTGGCTGCACGATGCCGGACGTCTGTACGGTGCGCGGGGCACCCGCGCCGTGCCCCGCGGTCGAGGAGCGCCAGAAGTCGGGGCTCGGGAAGTACGCGTCGAGCGGTACGGAGGGGTTGAAGACGATGTGCGGGATGCGCCCGTCGCCCCACTGGGCCGCCAGCAGGGTCTCCAGCTCCGTCTGCGCGCGCAGCGGGGAGAGATGGCGCAGGCCGATCGCGATGAACGCGGAGTCCCAGGACCACTGGTGCGGGTACAGGCCGCGCGAGGGCACCGTGGAGGCGCCGGTCCAGTTGTCCTCCAGCACCCTCGCCGCCCCGACGTGCAGGGGATGTGACGAACCCGGCGGATCGTATGCGATCGAACGCTCCGTTGAAGGGGTGATGACCTGGGCAAGGCGATCCACTCGGGGCTCCCCGAAGACGTGTGCCTGACCGGTTCGGTCAGGGCTACCGTAGAGTTACGTCTATTTAACACGCAAAACCCAATATGTAATGCAGAGTTGAGAAACACAAGGGGGTGCGCATGGCTGGACGGAGTCAGACCGGCGCCGGAGATCTGCTCGAACTGGTCCGCAGCGGGCGAGCCGTCACGCGCGGGGCGCTCCAGCAGGCCACCGGACTGTCCCGGGCGACCGTCGGCCAGCGCCTGGACCGCCTCTTCCGCGCGGGCTGGCTGCGCGAGGGCGCCGGGGGTCCGGTCGACTCCCCGCTGGGCGGCCGCCCCTCCATCACCCTGGAGTTCGACGACGCCCACGCCGTCGTCCTCGCCGCCGACCTGGAGACCCGGCACGCGCGCGCGGCCGTACTGTCCCTGACCGGCGAGATCCTGGCCGAGCACAGCGGCACCCTGGCGATCGAGGACGGCCCCGACGCCGTGCTCGGCGAACTGGGCCACTGGTTCGCCGAACTGCTGGAGAAGGCGGGACACCGGGCCCAGGAGGTCTGCGGGATCGGGCTCGCCGTGCCGGGCCCGGTCGACCTGGAGAGCGGCCGGGTGGTCCAGCCGCCGATCATGCCCGGCTGGGACGGCTACGACATAAGAGGCCGCCTCGCCCGGTCCTTCGTCGAGCACACCGGCGCCGGCCCGGTCCCCGTGCTCGTCGACAACGACGCGAACCTCATGGCGTACGGCGAACAGCGCACGGCGTATCCCGACTGCTCGGCGTTCGTGCTGGTCAAGGTCTCGACGGGCATCGGCGCCGGAGTCGTGGTCGACGGCTCGCTCTACCGGGGCATCGACGGCGGCGCGGGCGACCTGGGCCACATCCGGGTGCCGGCGGGCGCGGAGGCGCTGTGCCGGTGCGGTTCCTACGGCTGTCTCGCCGCCGTCGCGAGCGGCGGTGCCGTGGCCCGTCGGCTGGCGGCGGCCGGGGTGCCCGCGGCCTCGGGTTCGGATGTGCGCGATCTGCTGGCGTCCGGGCATCCCGAGGCGGCGGCGCTCGCACGTGACGCGGGGCGGCAGGTCGGGGACGTCCTGGCGACGGTGGTGACCCTGCTGAACCCCGGCGTCCTGATGATCGCCGGGGATCTGGCCGGAACTCCCTTCCTCACGGGGGTCCGGGAGCTGCTGTACCAGCGGGCCCTGCCGCGCTCCACCGCACGACTGGAGGTGGTGACCTCACGGCTGGGGGAGCGGGCCGGGCTGGTGGGGGCGGGCGCGCTGGTCGTGGAGCACCTGTACGCGCCCGAGCGGGCGGAGGAGCGGTTGCTTGCCATGGGCGTATGACGTCCGCGTTTCTGCCGGAACGCCTGTCCGGACGCACGTCCGCATGGTGAAATCCGACGGCCTGTGGCAGCGTGATTCTCGCCACGCTTGATAAGGGTCGGGCTCAGATGAGCGGATCTTGACCGACTGCACTTCTCCAAGGGGTGGCACTCAGTGCCACCCCTTGATCGTTCATCGATCGAAATCAGACGTGCTTCACACCGCTCAGATGAGCGATTCTGGCGGCCTGTGGGGATTGTTGCGTTCAAGAACTGAAAACATCGGGCCCGTATCGCTTGCCAAGCTTTGACTTTCGATCCGTTGGCGGACGACTGGTTACGGGCGTATGACGCCCGAGTAGACGTACCCAGGCGCCTTCGATCTGGGTATGTTCCTCGACGTCAGGGCAGCCACCGCGTCCTCGAGGGAGTCGAGACCCGTGTCGGAAAACAAAGAACCCCACGTAGCGAAGTTCGTCTACGACTTCACCGAGGGAAACAAGGACCTCAAGGACCTCCTGGGTGGCAAGGGCGCGAACCTCGCCGAGATGACCAACCTGGGACTCCCCGTTCCCCCCGGCTTCACCATCACGACCGAAGCCTGCAAGGTCTACCTGGACAGCGGTGAGGAGCCGGCGGCACTGCGTGACGAGGTGAGTGCGCACCTCGACGCGCTGGAGCAGCGCATGGGCAAGAAGCTGGGCCAGGCGGACGACCCGCTGCTCGTCTCGGTCCGCTCCGGCGCGAAGTTCTCCATGCCCGGGATGATGGACACGGTTCTGAACATCGGCCTCTCCGACAAGTCGGTCCAGGGTCTCGCCCAGCAGGCCGGCGACGACCGCTTCGCCTGGGACTCCTACCGACGGCTCATCCAGATGTTCGGCAAGACCGTCCTCGGCGTCGAGGGCGACCTCTTCGAGGAGGCCCTCGACAAGGCCAAGGAGGCCAAGAAGGTCACGGTCGACACCGACCTGGAGGCCGCCGACCTCAAGAAGCTCGTCACCGCCTTCAAGAAGATCGTCAAGAAGGAGGCGGGCCGGGACTTCCCGCAGGACCCGCGCGAGCAGATGGACCTCGCCATCCACGCGGTCTTCGACTCCTGGAACACCGACCGCGCCAAGCTCTACCGCCGCCAGGAGCGCATCCCCGGCGACCTCGGCACCGCCGTCAACGTCTGCTCGATGGTGTTCGGCAACCTCGGCCCCGACTCCGGCACCGGTGTCGCCTTCACGCGCGACCCCGCCTCCGGCCACCAGGGCGTCTACGGCGACTACCTGCAGAACGCCCAGGGCGAGGACGTCGTCGCGGGCATCCGCAACACCGTCCCGCTCGCGGAGCTGGAGCAGATCGACAAGAAGTCGTACGACCAGCTGATGCAGATCATGGAGACGCTGGAGAACCACTACAAGGACCTCTGCGACATCGAGTTCACCATCGAGCGCGGTCAGCTGTGGATGCTCCAGACCCGGGTCGGCAAGCGCACCGCGGGAGCGGCCTTCCGGATCGCCACCCAGCTGGTGGACCAGGGCCTGATCGACGAGGCCGAGGCGCTCCAGCGGGTCACCGGCGCCCAGCTCGCCCAGCTGATGTTCCCGCGCTTCGACGAGAACACCAAGGTCGCGCAGGTCGGCCGGGGCATCGCGGCCTCGCCGGGCGCGGCCGTCGGCAAGGCGGTCTTCGACTCGTACACCGCGGTGAAGTGGTCGCGTTCGGGCGAGAAGGTCATCCTGGTCCGCCGGGAGACCAACCCCGACGACCTCGACGGCATGATCGCGGCCGAGGGCATCCTGACCTCCCGCGGCGGCAAGACCTCGCACGCGGCCGTGGTCGCGCGCGGCATGGGCAAGACCTGTGTCTGCGGCGCGGAGGAGCTGGAGGTCGACACCAAGCGGCGCCGGATGACGGTCCCGGGCGGGCATGTGGTGGAGGAGGGCGACCTCATCTCCATCGACGGGTCCAGCGGCAAGGTGTACCTCGGTGAGGTCCCGGTCGTCCCGTCTCCCGTCGTGGAGTACTTCGAGGGCCGCATGCACGCGGGCGCCAACGACGCCGACGAGCTGGTCGAGGCCGTGCACCGGATCATGGCGTTCGCGGACCGCAAGCGCCGGCTGCGGGTGCGGGCCAACGCGGACAACGCCGAGGACGCGCTGCGCGCCCGTCGCTTCGGCGCCCAGGGCATCGGACTGTGCCGTACCGAGCACATGTTCCTCGGCGACCGCCGTGAGCTGGTCGAGCGGCTGATCCTGGCCGACACGGAGGCCGAGCGCGAGGAGTCGCTGAAGGCGCTGCTGCCGCTCCAGAAGAAGGACTTCGTGGAGCTGTTCTCGGCGATGGACGGGCTGCCGGTGACGGTCCGGCTGCTGGACCCGCCGCTGCACGAGTTCCTGCCCGACATCACCGAGCTGTCGGTCCGCGTGGCGCTGGCGGAGTCCCGCCAGGAGCCGCACGAGAACGAACTGCGCCTCCTCCAGGCCGTGCACCGCCTGCACGAGCAGAACCCGATGCTGGGCCTGCGCGGCGTACGCCTCGGCCTGGTGATCCCCGGCCTGTTCACGATGCAGGTGCGGGCGATCGCCGAGGCGGCGGCCGAACGCAAGAACGCCAAGGGCGACCCGCGCGCGGAGATCATGATCCCGCTCGTGGGCACCGTCCAGGAGCTGGAGATCGTCCGCGAGGAGGCGGACCGGGTGGTCGCGGAGGTCGAGGCGGCCACCGGTGTGGAGCTGAAGCTGTCGATCGGCACCATGATCGAGCTTCCGCGGGCCGCGCTGACCGCCGGCCAGATCGCGGAGGCGGCGGAGTTCTTCTCCTTCGGCACCAACGACCTCACCCAGACGGTGTGGGGCTTCAGCCGCGACGACGTGGAGGCCTCCTTCTTCACGGCGTACCTGGAGAAGGGCATCTTCGGAGTCAGCCCCTTCGAGACGATCGACAAGGACGGCGTGGGCTCCCTGGTGAAGCTGGCCGCCGAGGCGGGCCGCAGGACCCGCCCCGACCTCAAGCTCGGCGTCTGCGGCGAGCACGGCGGCGACCCGGAGTCGGTCCACTTCTTCCACGAGGTGGGTCTGGACTACGTCTCCTGCAGCCCGTTCCGCATCCCGGTGGCCCGCCTGGAGGCGGGGCGCGCGGCGATCACGGCGAACGGCAGCGACCACCGGTAGGTCCCTTCCGGGGCACTGGGCCCCGGAACCGTCGCCCGTCCCCGACCCTCATCCGATGGGCGGCGGTTCCGGTTCACGAAGAGAGGGGGCGGCACCCTTGTGCGGGGGTGCCGCCCCCTCTCCCGTGTCCGTACCTCAGCGCGTGGCGCGGCGCCTGCGTGTGGACGCCACCAGCGCACCGCCGGTGAGCAGGACGGCCGAACCCGCGGCGGCGAGGTACACGGTGGTGTCGCCACCGCCGCCGGTCTCGGCGAGGTCCGGACCCTTCTTGCCGGTGTCCTCGGCCGCTGCCGCCGCTTCGCCGTCGTGGGCCTTGAAGTCCGCGGGCGGCCGGTCGCAGGCGATGCCGTCGCCGTCCCGGTCGAGGTGGCTGCCGTAGTGCTCGTCGCCCTCGGGGATGTTCGCGTAGCCGGCGGCGTACGCCTCGGGGCAGTTCTCGAACGGGTGGTCACCGTCGTGTGCCGAGGCGGCGCCCGGCAGCACGGCCAGCGCCAGCGCGGCGACGACGATGGCGCCGGGCTTGCGGAGCAGGTTCACAGCAGGTTCCTCCGGGGTCATGGTGATATCCGTGCGCATGATCAAGAAGTGACGATCGGCCGGATATGAGGTGACGAACCTAGTGAGGCGCCGATGCCGTGTCGGCGACATGAGAAACCCGTGATGCGAACGTGACGTGACCGGAAGGTAGCTCTCCGCAAGCCCGGCTCCACCGGCTCAACTGTCGCAGGCCACCCCGTCGTCGTCCCGGTCCAGGTGGGAGGCGTACCCCGGCTCACCGCGATGGATCGGGGCGGCACCGGCGGCGCGGGCCTCGGAGCAGTTGGCGTAGTACACGCTGGCGGAACCCGGGTCGGACCCGGAGTCCGTGTCCACCTCGGCCTGGGCCGTGACCGTCCTGGTGACCTTGACCGTCTTCGTGGCGGTCACGGTGGCCGCGGGTTCCGGCTCCGGGGTCGCCGTGGCCGTCGCGGTGGCGGTCGCCGTCACGGTCACCGTCGGCTGTGCCTTGGCGGCGGCCGGCTTGGCGTCGTTCGTCGTCTTGTCCTGGTCACCGGCGCCTATACCGACGCCCACGAAGAGGGCGAGAGCGAGGGCGGGCAGAACGTAGCGCTTGCGGGCCCACCTGGGGGCGGGCCGGGTGGCGGACGGCGGCGTCGGCGGCCACTGAGGTGCGGGCTGGTTGTTGTACGGGTTGGCCATGTCGTCCCCCTGAAGGTGTTACGTGAGGAGATGACCGTATTGCCGACGCCGTGGTTGTGGAGGTGAAGTGTTCATTCCGTGACCATTACATGTCATGCGTGCCCCGCCCTAGGGTGGGCCCAGCCGCGGAGGGAGCCCGGTCATGTCAGGGTGGAGTGCCAAGGATGTCCCCGATCAGAGCGGACGCGTGGCCGTCGTCACGGGGGCCAACAGCGGCATCGGGTACGTCACCGCGCGGGAACTCGCCCGCCGGGGAGCCCGTGTGATGCTCGCCTGCCGCAGTGAGGCGCGCGGTGTCCAGGCCCGGAACCGGCTGGTCGGCGAGACCCCGGGCGCGGAGGCGGAGTTCGCCCGGCTGGACCTCGGGGACCTGTCCTCCGTACGGGAGTTCGCGACGGCGTATCCCTACGATCGCCTCGACCTGCTGGTCAACAACGCGGGTGTGATGGCGCTGCCGTACGGCACGACCGCGGACGGTTTCGAGACCCAGTTCGGCACCAACCACCTGGGCCACTTCGCGCTGACCGGCCTGCTGCTTCCCGTACTGCTCGCAACCCCCGCCGCGCGCGTCGTGACCGTCTCCAGCATGGCGCACGCGCTGGCCGACATCGACATCGACGACCTCAACAGCGAGCGCCGCTACCGGCGTTGGATCGCCTACGCCCGCTCCAAGACCGCCAACCTGCTCTTCGTCCACGAACTGGCCCGCAGACTGGCGGCCCACGGCTCGGACGTGATCGCGGCGGCGGCGCATCCCGGGTACGCGGCCACCAACCTCCAAGCGGCGGGCCCGAAGATGGCCGGCCGCAGGGCGGCGGAACGCTTCATGGGGATCGGCAACCGCCTCTTCGCGCAGTCCGCGGACGCCGGCGCCCTCCCCACCCTCTACGCGGCCACCGCTCCCGACGTACTCCCCGACTCCTTCACCGGACCGTCGCTCGGGGGCTGGCGCGGTTCCCCTGCCCCCTCCCGGCGAGCCCCCTGGACCCGCAACGACCAGGCGGCCGGGCGCCTTTGGATCGCCTCGCAAGAACTCACGGGGGTGGCATACGACGCCCTGAAGGCTTGACTCCTCGGTCCCCTCAGTCCTTCCGGCCGGTCACCGCCACCGTCACGCCCAGCCCGATCATGGTCAGGCCGCCGACGCCGCCCACCGCGGAGAGGCGGCGCGGTGAGCGGGCGAACCAGCCCCGCGCGGTGGCCGCGACCAGTCCCCACACGGCGTCGGAGACCAGCGCGATGACGTTGAACACCAGCCCGAGCAGCAGCATCTGCGCGGCCACACGACCGTGGCCGCGGTCCACGAACTGCGGCAGTACGGCGGCGAAGAACACGATGGTCTTGGGGTTGGTCACACCGACCGCGAACCCCTCCCAGAACGTGCGCAGACCGCCGTGTCCCGCCGTGGCCGCCGTCACGTCCTCGGCGAACGCCGCGCGCAGCGACCCGCGCCCGCGCCACGCCTTGACGCCCAGATACAGGAGGTAGGCGGCACCGGCGAGCTTGAGCGTGGTGAAGACCAGGACGGAGCGCTCCACGATCGAGCCGACCCCGAACGCCACGGCGAGGACCAGGACGTAGGCGCCGACCGTGTTCCCCGCCACCGTGGTCAGGGCGGCCCGCCGGCCCTGCGCGAGCGCCCGGCCGATCACGAACAGCACGCTGGGTCCGGGGACCACGATCAGCAGGAACGACATGGCCGCGAAGGCGAGGAGACGGTCGGTGGGCACCATGCCGCCCATGCAAGCACGGGGGACCCGCGCCCTCCAGCGGATTTCCACGGACGGATCCGCCGCGGCGGACCTCGGAAGGGGCGGTCACCCGATGGTGGCCGCCCCTTCCCGCGTGCCCTTACGCCGCCCGCACCTCGTACGTCGTGATCCGCACCGACTCGTCGTCCAGGCACTGCCCGGTCTCCAGGTCGAACCGCTGCTTGAGCAGCGGCGAGGCCACGAACGGGCGGCCCTGGTGAGTGCCGGTCAGGCCGCGGGAGAGGACCGCCGCGCCGCCGAAGGGGTCGCGGTTGTCGACGGCGTACAGGTTGCCCGCGCGGTCGCGGAACAGGGCCGCCTGGCGCCCGTCGGGCAGCAGGGCCGCCACTCCCCGGCCGGGGAGCAGCCGGGCCAGTTCGCAGACCGCGAACCAGTCGCCGTTCAGCTGGAGTTGGACCTTCAGGTCGGTGGTCTCGGGTGCCAGGGTCATCGCTGGGCGCTTCCTTCCAGGGGACGGTGGCCGATGGTCAGCAGCGGCAGGTCGGGCTTGATCTGCTCGCGCTCGGGGACGAAGCCGACGACCGGGTCGGGGGTGTCGGGGGCGTTCACGAAGGACACGAAACGGGCGAGCTTCTCGGGGTCGTTGATGGTGGTCGCCCACTCGTCGGCGTAGTGCGCCACGTGGGCCGTCATCAGGGACTCCAGCTCCTCGCAGATGCCGAGGGAGTCCTCCACGACCACGTCACGGACGTGGTCCAGGCCGCCGGGGATGCGCTCCAGCCAGGTGGAGGTGCGCTCCAGGCGGTCCGCGGTGCGGATGTAGAACATCAGGAACCGGTCGATGAGCTTGACCAGTTCGGCGTCGGTGAGGTCCTGGGCGAGCAGGTCCGCGTGGCGCGGGGTGGCACCGCCGTTGCCGCCGACGTAGAGGTTCCAGCCGTTGGAGGTGGCGATCACGCCGAAGTCCTTCGACTGGGCCTCGGCGCACTCGCGGGCGCAGCCGGAGACCGCCGACTTGAGCTTGTGGGGCGACCTGAGCCCCCGGTAGCGCAGTTCCAGGTCGATCGCCATGCGGACCGAGTCCTGGACGCCGTAGCGGCACCAGGTCTGGCCGACGCAGGACTTCACCGTGCGCAGGGACTTGCCGTAGGCGTGCCCGGACTCGAAGCCGGCGTCCACCAGACGGGTCCAGATGAGGGGCAGTTGCTCGACGCGGGCGCCGAACATGTCGATCCGCTGGCCGCCGGTGATCTTCGTGTAGAGGCCGAAGTCGCGGGCGATCTCACCGATCACGATGAGGCCCTCGGGGGTGATCTCACCGCCGGGGATGCGCGGCACGACCGAGTAGGAGCCGTTCTTCTGGATGTTGGCGAGGAAGTGGTCGTTGGAGTCCTGGAGGGAGGCCTGCTCGCCGTCCAGGACATAGCCGCTAGCGCCGATCGTCGGGGCGAGGGAGGCGATGATCGAGCCGACCGCCGGCTTGCAGATCTCGCAGCCGTCGCCGCCCTTGGCGCTGTCGCGGCCGTAGCGGTCCAGCAGGTCCTGGTAGGTGTTGATGCGCAGGGCGAGGACGATCTCGTAGAGCTCCTCGCGGGTCTGCGAGAAGCAGCCGCACAGGCCCTTGTCGACCTCGACGCCGGACGCCTCCAGCTCGGCGGTGACCAGCTGGCCGAGCACCTTGACGCAACTGCCGCACGTCGTACCGGCCTTGGTGCACTTCTTGACCTCGGGCACGGTCGTGCAGTTGTGCTCGGTGACCGCTCCGCGGATCGTGCCCTTGCGGACGTTGTTGCAGGAGCAGATGATCGCGTCGTCCGGCAGCGCGGTCGGGCCGAGCTGGACCGACTCCCCGGCACCGGCCGGCAGCACCAGCGACTCGGGCTTGACCGGCGGGACCGAACCGGTGAACGCCTTCAGCGTGCCGTACGCCTCCGCGTCGCCGACCAGGATGCCGCCGAGCAGCGTGCCGTCGCGGCCGATGACCAGCTTCTTGTACAGGCCCGCGCGGGAGTCGGAGTAGACGACGTCCAGGCAGTCGGCGGTCGCGCCGTGCGCGTCACCGAAGGAGGCGACGTCCACGCCGAGCAGCTTCAGCTTGGTGGACAGGTCGGCGCCCAGGAAGGCCGCCTCGTCGGAGGCGATGGTCGCCGCCGCGGTCTCGGCCTGCTCGTAACCGGGCGCGACCAGGCCGTACACCCGGCCGTCGGCGGCCAGCGCGCACTCGCCGATCGCGAACACGTGCGGGTCGGAGACCGTACGGCACTGCTCGTCGACCGCGATGCCGCCGCGCTCGCCGACCGTCAGTCCGCAGTCGCGGGCCAGCTGGTCGCGGGGGCGGACACCGGCGCTGAACACCACGAGGTCGGTGGCGAGTTCGGAACCGTCGGAGAGCTTCATGCCGGTGACGGCACCCGCCTCGTCGACCACGATCTCCTGCGTGCCGACGCCCGTGTGGACGGAGAGCCCCATCTCCTCGATGGTGCGCAGCAGCGCCGCGCCACCGCCCTCGTCGACCTGCACCGGCATCAGCCGCGGCGCGAACTCCACGATGTGGGAGGTGAGTCCGAGCCCCTTCAGCGCACCGGCCGCCTCCAGCCCGAGCAGACCGCCGCCGACCACGGCACCCGTGGTGCGGGTCTTCGCGTACTCCTCGATGGCGAGGAGGTCCTCGATCGTGCGGTAGACGAAGCAGCCCTGGGCGTCCTTGTTGGGGACCGGCGGCACGAACGGGAAGGAGCCGGTGGCGAGGACGAGGGTCTCGTAGTCGAAGACCTGCCCGGACTTCGCGGTGACCTTCTTCGCGTCGCGGTCCACAGCGACGGCCGGGTCGCCGACGTACAGCTCGATGCCGTGCGTGTCGATGAACTCCATGTCCGTGACGGACAGGTCCTCGGGCGTCTTGCCGGAGAAGTACGAGGTGAGCGCGACGCGGTCGTACGCGGGACGCGGCTCCTCGCAGAGCACGACCACGCGGTGGGTGGCGGTCAGGCCGCGCTCGGCGAGCGCCTCCAGGAAGCGCTGGCCGACCATGCCGTGGCCGACGAGCACGATCGTGGGGGTGGCCTCCGTGGCCTCCGGGGTGGCGGTCATCAGGAGCCTCCATCGTTGGTGAGCAGGTGGAGCAGCGGGCCGCCGTCGGAGGGGAGCGGCTCTGCTCCCTCCCAGGCGCGGGCGAGCGCGCCGACGGTGCCGAGTTCGCCGACGAGGACCCCGCCGACCAGGCGGTCGTCGCGGACGACGACCTTGCGGTAGGTGCCGCGGGTGGCGTCCGCGAGCTGGACGACGTCGTCGCCCGGGAGCGCCTCGGTCTCGCCGAACGCGGCCAGGTCGAAGGCGGTCTGTCCGGGCAGCGTGAGCCGGGTCAGCGAACGGGTGCCGGTGTACCGGGCGCCTTGGTTTCCGGAGCCGGCCGCCAGCAACTCGGCGAGCACGTCGGCCTGTTCGAGGGCCGGGGTGGCGAGTCCGTAGACGTTGCCGTCGTGCTGGGCGCAGTCGCCGATGGCGTGGATGTGCGGGTCGGACGTGCGCAGTTCGTCGTCCACGACGATGCCCTTGCGCACGTCCAGGCCCGCGGTCTGCGCGAGGCCGACGCGGGGGTGGACCCCGCAGGCCAGGACCACGATCTGGGCGTCGAGGGCGTATCCGTCGGCCATCTCGACCGAGCGGACCGCGCCGCCGACACAGCGCACGTCCCGTACGCGCAGATCGGTGTGGACCTCGACGCCGAGGTCCCCGAGGTGGCGCCGCACGAGCTTGGACGCGCTCGGGTCGAGCTGGCGCTCCATCAGCCGTTCGGACTGCTGGGCGAGGACGACCTGGGCGCCGCGCTGGGCGAGCGCGCGGGCCGCGGAGACCCCGAGCAGCCCACCGCCGATGACGACGGCTTTCACGCCCGGCCGCACCGCCTTGGACAGCCCCAGGCAGTCGTCCATCGTCCGGAACGCGTGCACGCCCTCGGGCAGCTCGTGGTCGGGGGTGAACAGGCCGCGCAGCGGCGGGAGTACGGGGTTGGAGCCGGTGGCCAGGACCAGCGTGTCGTATGCGATCTCCGAGCCGTCGGCGCACTCGACGGTCCGTGCCCCGCGGTCGATGCCGGTGACCCGCGTACGGGTCAGCGCGGCCGGCGCCGGGAGCGCGATCACGTCGGGGGTGTAGCGCCCGGCCAGCACCTCGGCGAGGAGCACCCGGTTGTACGGGCGGTGCTCCTCCTCGCCGATCAGCGTCACGGGCGTGCCGAGCTCTCCGAGCCGCCGGGCGAGCCGGACGCCCGCGAGCCCGGCGCCGATCACCACCACACGCGTATTCGAGGTCATGTCTAGGAGCGTGCGTTGCGGGTGTTACCCGACCGCATCACCTCTGTTTCCCGCGAGGAACGCTGCCCTCAGCAGGGGCCGGGGGTGGGTGTGAGGGTTGAGGGAGGACGCCGGGGACGCGCTGTGAGGAGACCGTACGCCCGGAACACCGCTCCGGTGAGGTCACCTCGGTCCCTTAGGGTCGCGATCATGCCCGACATATCGCTGACCATGACCGTCGTCCTGTGCCTCACCGCCCTCGCGGCCGGCTGGATCGACGCCGTGGTCGGCGGCGGAGGGCTCCTCCTGCTGCCGGTCCTGCTGCTCGGCCTGCCCGCGAGCACCCCGGCCGCGTACGCGCTCGGCACCAACAAGGCGGTCGCCATCGTCGGCACCTCGGGCGCCGCGGTGACCTACGCCCGCAAGGCCCCCGTCGACGTACGACTCGCGGTCCGCATCGGGATCGCGGCCGTCACCGGGTCCTCGGCCGGTGCCTTCCTCGCGGCGGGGATGAGCACGGACGTGCTCAAGCCGCTGATCATGGTCGTACTGCTGGGTGTCGCCGCCTTCGTCATCCTGCGCCCCGCGTTCGGCACCGCCCCCGCGACCGGCCCGGCCGGCCGCCGCCGGATCCTCGCCGCGATCGGCCTCGCGGGCCTCGGCATCGGCTTCTACGACGGTCTGGTCGGCCCCGGCACCGGCACGTTCCTCGTCCTCGCCCTCACCGCCGTCCTCCACCTCGACCTCGTGACCGCCTCCGCCACGGCCAAGATCGTCAACTGCTGCACCAACGCGGGTGCCCTGGCGATGTTCGCCTGGCAGGGCACCGTCCTGTGGCAGCTCGCCGCCGTGATGGCCGTCTTCAACCTCGCGGGCGGCCTGCTGGGCGCGCACACCGCGCTGAAGAGGGGCAGCGGGTTCGTGCGGATCGTGCTGCTGACGGTCGTCTTCGCGCTGGTCGCGAATATCGCGTACGAACAGTGGCTCGCCTGACGTTACGGTGACGCCGTGACGACTCAGGTGATCGTGCTCAACGGTGGCTCCAGCTCCGGCAAGTCCGGGATCGCGCGGTGTCTCCAGGAGGTCCTGCCCGACCCGTGGCTGGCCTTCGGCATCGACGGGTTCGTCGAGTCGCTGCCCGCCTCGCTCCAGGCCTCCGACGCGGGGGGCATCGAGTTCGCGGCCGACGGCGGGGTGAGCGTCGGGGAGGAGTTCACGCGCCTGGAGGCGGCCTGGCGGGCAGGGGTCGCCGCGACGGCCTGGGCGGGCGCCCCGGTGATCATCGACGACGTCTTCCTGGGTGGCGCGCACTCGCAGGAACGGTGGCGCGAGTCGCTGACCGGACTCGACGTCCTGTGGGTCGGCGTGCGCTGCGAGGCAGCCGTCGCCGCGGGCCGCGAGATCGTGCGGGGCGACCGGACCCGGGGGATGGCCGAGAAGCAGGCGGAGATCGTCCACCAGGGCGTGGTGTACGACATCGAGGTGGACACCACCCGCACCGAGTCCCTGGACTGCGCGCGCGCCATCGCCGAGGCGGTCGTCAGCGGCTCCCCGTGAGGTGCGCGAACACCACCACGTTCCCCCGGTAACCGGTCGAGCGCGAGTAGCCCCCGCCGCAGGTGATCACCCGCAACTCGGGCCTCCTCGCGGCCCCGTACACCTTCTCGTCGGGGAAGTTCTTCGCGTCGTACACCTCGACCGCGTCCACCGTGAACACCGCGACGCTTCCGTCGCGCCGGTCCACCTCGATCGCGCTGCCCTTGCGGAGCGCGCCGAGGTCGTAGAAGACGGCGGGTCCTTCGGCGTTGTCGACGTGCCCGGCGACGATCGCGGTGCCCGTCTCACCGGGGGTGGTGCCGGCGTCGTACCAGCCGGCGAGGTTCTTCTTGGGGGCCGGAGGCACGTCGAGGCTGCCGCTCGCCGTGAGGGCCAGGCCCATCAGCGGCGCGTCCACACGGATCGCGGGGATACGGACGCGGTCGGGCGGGGACGGCGGCAGGGCGGGCGCGGCGGCCCGCCCGCTGTCCCCGCCTGCGTGTGCCTGGGCGGCGGACGGCTGCGGCGGGGGGTGCGTCTCGGTGCCGTTGCGCAGCAGCCACGCGCCGGTGCACAGGGCCACCACGGTGAGGCCCGCTATGGCGGTGTTGCCGATGCTGCGGTTGCGCACAGGAGCCTCCTCTACGGCTGGCCTGCCCGTCCCCCTCCGGGCCGCGAGGGGCGTCGGACCCGGAGGGGGAGGGGACATGCGGTACCGGCGGACGGACAGCGGAGGGTGTCCGTCAGATCCCGTCGCCTCTCGCCCGGCGATGCAGGAGCCAGGTACCGCCCGCGGCGGCGACGGCGAGAGCCGCCACGCCGGCCGCGGTCTGCACGGGGTCGGGGCCCAGAGCGCCGCCGACCCCCGTCTTCACGCTTCCTCTGGGAAGCACCGGCTGACGCTGGGACGTCAGCGTGACCACCAGGTCACCGGTCACCTGCTGGTCGCCCTCCGCGCAGGTCGCGACGATCTCGTACGTCCCCGGCTGCGCGCTCGGCGGCACCCGGAACTGCCCGATCGCGTCACCCTCGTGCGTGCTGGGCGCCAGCGTGAAGGCGCCCGCGCCCACCGCGCTGGCGTCCCCCGCCGCCGTACCGCCGTCGCCGCACGCCGCCGTGTTCACGGTGACCTGCCCGCCCGGCACCACGGAGGACGGGAACACCTCGAGCCCGTCCGTGTCCCCGGCGTACGCGGGCGCACAGACGAGACCCGCGGCGGCGACGGCGAGCGCGCTGCCGGTCAGCAGGCGGGTGGTGGGGCGCATGGTGCTCCTTCGAGCTCTCGGGTGGGTCAGTCCCTGTGCCTTCGAGGTAAGTGGCAGTGGGCCGGGTCCGCTTCCTGAGGGAGTGTCAGAAATGTGGTGAATGGGTGTCAGGTCGCTCTGCCCCGGGCCGGGTCGGCCGGAGTTTCAGCAGGTCATCGCGGTACGGCGGGCAGCTCGCGGAAGAGAACCCGAAGGGCGCAGGGCGCGCGTGTGAACGGGTGACCCGGCGGTCGAGCTCCGCGCTTGACCTCACCTTTGGTCGAGGTATCAGGCTGTCTCCCATGCAGACAGACAGCGCACCGCTCCGTGTCGCCCTGGTCATCGGCAGCAACCGCCACGGCCGCTTCGGCCCCGTTGTCGCCGACTGGCTCCTCGACCGCCTCGGCGACCGCGACGACCTGGTCCCGGACGTCGTGGACGTGGCCGAGGCCGACCTGCCCATGTCCATGGCCCCGACCCCCGAGACGACCGCAGCCCTCGCCTCGGTGACCCCCAAGCTCGCGTCCGCGGACGCCTTCGTCGTCCTCACCCCCGAGTACAACCACTCCTACCCGGCCGGCCTGAAGAACCTGATCGACTGGCACTTCACGGAGTGGCAGGCCAAGCCCGTGGCCCTCGTCTCCTACGGCGGCGTCTCGGGCGGCCTGCGAGCCGTGGAACACCTCCGCCAGGTCTTCGCCGAACTCCACGCGGTGACGATCAGGGACACGGTGAGCTTCCACAACGCGGGCGGCTCCTTCGCCGACGGCCGCCTGAAGGATCCGTCGGGCCCGGACGCGGCGGCCAAGACGATGCTGGACCAGCTGGCGTGGTGGGGCAGGGTGCTGAGGGAGGGGAGGACCGCCATGCCGTACGGCGGGTGACGGTTTCCTGCCAGGAGGGCGTGCCGGCGCTACCGTGAGGCGATGGGCATGGAACCGCGCGTCACCCTCATCACGCTGGGCGTCCTCGACCTCGCCCGCTCCAAGGCCTTCTACGAGGCCCTGGGCTGGCGCGGCCAGGAGGTCGCGGAGACGGTCTTCTTCCAGGCGGGCGGCCTGGGCCTGGTCCTGTGGAGCCGGGAGAAACTCGCGAAGGACTGCGGACTGGAACCGGGGCCGGCGCACGGCTTCGGCGGTATCGCCCTCGCCCACAACGTCCGCTCGGAGGCGGAGGTCGACGCCCTCCTCGCGACCGTGGCGCACGCGGGCGGCACCATCACCAAACCGGCCGCGTGGAACGAGATCGGCTTCTACTCCAGCGCCTTCACGGACCCCGACGGCCACGCCTGGGAGGTGGCGTACAACCCGGGTTTCCCCCTGGCGGAGGACGGCACGATCACCCTGCCCGACTTCGGCTAGGGCCCTGGGGGCGCCCCGGTGTCGTCGCCGCCCCCCGGGGAGCGCGCGCCGGGGACCACTCGCCCGACGAGGCCGGCAGCCGGGCCACCGAGCAGGGGCCGCACGGCCCCGTGCGCCAGCCGTATCTCCGGGCGGGACACGTGCCGTTGGCCCGCGGGGTAGGTGGCCCGGACGCGGGGTCGGGAAAACAGAAGGTGGGCCGCCCCTGCGCCTCGCTGCGGATGATCACCTTGGTCGCGCCCGACAGCCCTGGACCGCGGCGGGTCCCTACGCGAAGGCCCTCTGCCCCACCGTGGGTGCCATCACTTCGCGTCAGCCCTCTGAGCCGGAGAACTTCTCGGCGAGCGCGCGATGCCGCTCGGCGGCCCGCCGCGCGTCGGCGGGGGTGACGGACGAGCCCGGCAGGGCGCCGAGCCGCTCGATCTCGTCGGCGAAGCGCGGATGCTCGGACCGGGCGTGCTCCCGGCAGGCCACGCGGTGAGGTCATGGCGTACGGCACCCGCGGCCCGCACCCGGTGGCGACGACGCCACCTCGACGTGGACATGCGGGTCGTCCTCGTCCCACTGCCCCCACTGCAACGGGTACGGCCGCCCCGGAACCACGAGGCGGCCGCTTCCCACGTCCGAAGTCCGGTCGGTGGACGTCAGTTCACGTTCACCGCGCTCCAGGCCGCCGCGACCGCGTTGTACTCCGTGCTGCCCGCGCCGTACAGGTCCTTCGCCGCGTTCAGTGTGGCCGTCCGCGCTCCCGCGTAGTTCGTCGAGGACGTCATGTAGACCGTCAGCGCCCGGTACCAGATGGCGCCCAGCTTGTCGCGGCCGATGCCGGTGACCGTGGAGCCGTTGGAGGTGGGGGAGTTGTAGCTGACGCCGTTGATGGTCTTGGCACCGCTGCCCTCCGCCAGCAGATACGCGAAGTGGTTCGCGACGCCGGAGGAGTAGTGGACGTCGAGGTTGCCGACCGAACTGCTCCAGGAGTCGGCGGAGGCACCGTCCTTGGAGGGCTTGTCCATGTAGCGCAGGGCGTCCCGTCCGAAGCCGGAGCGGACGATCTTCTCGCCGATCAGATAGTCGCCGGTGTCCGAGGAGTTGCCCGCGTAGAACTCCACCAGCGTGCCGAAGATGTCGGAGGTCGCCTCGTTGAGCCCGCCCGACTCGCCCGAGTACGTCAGCGCAGCCGTCTTCGAGGTCACGCCGTGCGACATCTCGTGTCCGGCCACGTCGAGCGACACCAGCGGACCGAGCTGCGTCCCGTCACCGTCGCCGTACGTCATGCAGAAGCAACTGTCGTCCCAGAAGGCGTTGTTGTAGTTGTTGCCGTAGTGGACGCGGTTGTAGGAGCCCTTGCCGTCCCCGCCGATCCCGTTCCGCCCGTGGACGTTCTTGTAGTAGTCCCAGGTGACGTCGGTGCCGTACTGCGCGTCCACTGCCGCCGTGGCCCGGTCCGCAGTCGCCCCCGTGCCCCAGTGGTTGTCGGCGTCGGTGAACAGCGTCGCGGGCGCCCGGCTGAAGCAGATGGTCAGGAAGCACAGGTCGGTCTTGTTGGCCGCGTCGCCCGTGTAGGTGTTCCCGCGGGTCGCGTCCTTGAGCTGGTACGTCGACCCGGACTGGGTCGTCTCCAGCGAAACCGTGCCGCTGTACAGCGACTTGCCGTCGCCGGCCGCCTGCTCGATGCTGTCCCACGCGTCGATCTGCGCACCCGTGCGGGCGTCCGTGAGGACCGTCCGCGCGACCGGGTTGCCGAGCGAGTCCTGTGCCGCCGCGTCGGTCTGCCAGGCCAGCTTCGGCGCCCCGTGCAGCGCGTCGACGACCAGCCGCGGCTTGGCGGTCAGCTTCTTCAGCGTCTCGCCCAGGTTGGCCGCCTTGAGGGCGTTCGCTGCGAGGTCGGCCGCCTTCGGGGCGGACAGGACCGGGGTGACGCTGGAGAGGGATATCGCGCTCTTCGTGGCGCGCGAGGAGCTCCTGTATGCCCCGTCCGGCGCCAGGTGGAGCACGAAGTCACCGCCCAGCACCGGCAGTTGGCGGTAGGTGCGGTCGTAGCGGACGTGCTGGGTGCCGTCGGCGTCGACGATCACGTCCCGGACCTTTGTGCCCTGGGCGGGGGTGAGCCCCAGCGCCGGGGCCCGGTCGGCCAGGACGGAGGCGGCGTGCTCGAGTGCGGTGGCCCTGGTCGGTCTGTCCGCCGCACCGGCGGCGGGGGAGAGGGCGGCGGCCAGCAGGGTGGCGGCGGTGACGGCCACTCCGGCGGTGGCGAGACGACGGGAACGGGCACCTCGGACGTACGGCCGTATCCGACTCATCGGTCTCCTCTGAAAGGCGCCAATGGGGCGCGTGGGGGTGGCGCGGACGTTGACGAAGATTTAAGAGGTCATGACAAGCCGTGTCCATACCGCGTCACGTGCAGGTATGTGTGGGGAGAGAATCGTTTCTGTGACCCCAGCGAGATTCCCGATCTTCGTCTACGGCACCCTCCGCCCCGGCGAGGTCAACCACGACCTCTTCCTGCGCGGCCGTATCCGCTCCGAGGAGCCGGGCCGGCTCACCGGCGCGCTGCTGTACGACGGCCCCGGCTATCCGTACGCCGTCGAGGAGGCCGGGGGAGTGGTCATGGGGGAACTCGTCACCCCGCGGGCCGACGCCTACGCCGAACTGCTCGCCGTCCTCGACGAGTTGGAGGAGTACCGCCCAGGAGACCCGCGCAACCTGTACGAACGGGTCGCCCGCGAGGTGATCCGCACGGCCGACGGCACGTCCGTGCCCGCCCCCTCCGTCGCCGCCCGCCTGCGCACGGGCGGCAAGCCCATCGAGGGCGGCGACTGGCTGCTTCGGTGAGCCGGGGCCTGCCGACCGGATCTTCCCGGCATGGAGGGGCCAGGCACGCACTTCGCCAAGGCGTCAAAGGCGCGGGGGCCGTCCCCCGCCCGGTTGCCGCCGACCGCCGACTCCCTACGACGGACGACCTCGCGCGAAGGGCACCCGCGTCGACTCCCGCCTCCGCCTCGCGGCCGCACGCACGCTCCCCCACTCCCGGCTGCGCCCGAGCGGGGGACTCCCATGGCCCCGCCCGGATCGGCCGACACCGCCGCAGCTCTCCTCCGGCCCGATCCGAACGACAGGCAGGCCCTATCGCTCCACCGCCTCCACCCGCACCGCGCACGCCTTGAACTCCGGCATCCGTGACGTCGGGTCCAGCGCCGGGTTGGTGAGGGTGTTGGCGCGGCCCTCGCCGTACCAGTGGAAGGGCATGAAGACGGTGTCGGGGCGGATGCCGAGTGTGATGCGGGCCGGTGCCACGGCCCGCCCGCGTCGCGAGACCACGGCCACCGGGTCGCCCTCGGCCGCCCCCAGCCGCTCCGCGAGCCGCGGGTGCAGCTCCACGAACGGCCCGGGCGCGGCGGCGTTCAGCTCGTCCACGCGGCGGGTCTGCGCACCGGACTGGTACTGGGCCACGACCCGGCCGGTCGTCAGCAGCACCGGGTACTCCTCGTCGGGCTCCTCCGCGATCGCCCGGTGCGAGACGGGGACGAAGCGGGCCCGGCCGTCCGGGTGGGCGAAGCGGTCCAGGAAGAGCCGCGGGGTGCCGGGGTGCACCACCGTGTCCTCCGTCGGACACGGCCAGAACACCCCGTCCTCCTCCCTCAGCCGCCCGTAGGTGATCCCGGAGTAGTCGGCCGGGCCGCCCGCGCTCGCCCGGCGCAACTCCTCGAAGACCTCCTCGGGGTCGGTCGGGAAGCCCTTCTCCACCCCGAGTCGGTCGGCGAGTTCGTGCATGACCTCCAGGTCGCTGCGGATGCCGTCCGGCGGGGTGATCGCCTGCCGGCGCAGCAGCACCCGCCCCTCCAGGTTGGTCGTCGTGCCGGTCTCCTCGGCCCACTGCGTGACCGGCAGGACCACGTCCGCGAGGGCGGCGGTCTCCGACAGCACGACGTCGCAGACGGCAAGGAAGTCGAGGGACTTGATGCGCTCCTCGATGTGCGCGGCGCGCGGCGCCGACACCACCGGGTTGGAGCCCATCAGCAACAGCGACTTGATGTCGGTGCCGAGCGCGTCCAGCAACTCGTAGGCGCTGCGCCCCGGTCCGGGCAGCGAGTCGGGGTCCACGCCCCACACCTCGGCGACATGCGCCCGCGCCGCCGGGTCGTCCAGCTTGCGGTAGCCGGGCAACTGGTCGGCCTTCTGGCCGTGTTCGCGCCCGCCCTGTCCGTTGCCCTGCCCGGTCAGACAGCCGTAACCGCTGAACGGCCGCCCCGCACGCCCGGTCGCCAGGCACAGGTTGATCCACGCGCTGACGGTGTCGGTGCCCTTGGACTGCTGCTCGGGCCCGCGCGCGGTGAGCACCATCGCGGACTCCGGCTCGCAGAACATCCGTACGGTCTCCCGGAGTTGAGGTACCGGCACCCCGGTGATCCGCTCCACGTACTCCGGCCAGTGGGCCATCGCGGCGGCCCGCGCGTCCTCCCAGCCGACCGTGCGCTCACGGACGTACTCCTCGTCGACGAGCCCGTCGGCGACGATCAGGTGCAGCAGCCCGAGCGCGAGAGCGAGGTCCGTGCCGGGCCGAGGCATCAGATGCAGGTCGGCCTGCTCGGCGGTCCTGGTGCGGCGCGGGTCGATGACGATCAACGTGCCGCCGTTCTCCTTCAGTTCGGTGAAGAACCGCAGGGACGGCGGCATGGTCTCGGCGAGGTTCGAGCCGACGAGGATGACACAGCCGGACTTCGGGACGTCCTCCAGCGGGAAGGGCAGCCCGCGGTCCAGGCCGAAGGCCTTCATCCCGCCCGCCGCGGCGGACGACATGCAGAAGCGCCCGTTGTAGTCGATCTGCGAGGTGCCGAGGACGACCCGCGCGAACTTGCCGAGCGTGTACGCCTTCTCGTTGGTCAGGCCGCCCCCGCCGAAGACCCCGCACGCGTCCGGGCCATGCTCCGTGCGCGTGCGGGACAGCCCCTCGGCGATCCGGTCCAGCGCCTCGTCCCAGGTGGCGGGCACCAGCGTGCCCCCGGAGCGGACCAACGGGGAGGTCAGGCGCACCCGGGACGAGAGCACCGCGGGCGCCGTACGGCCCTTGCCGCACAGCGCCCCCCGGTTCACCGGGAAGTCCGCGCGCTCGCTCACCTCGACGGTCCCGTCGGGAGCGGGGGTCAGGTTCATGCCGCACTGCAGGGCGCAGTACGGGCAGTGCGTGGGCGTCGCGGAGTTCTGCATGCCTTTCAGCGTGCTTCGGCCGTGTTACGCCGGGGACGGCTCCGTGTTACGCGCCCAAGACGGCGACCTCCCCCGCGACCCCCCCGCAGCGGTGAGGAACGCGCCGCGCCCCCGCGGTCAGCGGGCCGAGGCCAGCGCGTCCGTCACTCCGGTCTCCTTCGGTCCCAGGAACCGCGGGTCCGGCCGCAGCACCACGTCCAGGGCCGCTTTCGCCGCCGCGAAGATCTCCCGGGTGCCGCCGTAGTACCAGGTGGCGTCGTGCCTGGCGTCGACGCCGATGCCGTACGAGGTGACCCCCGCCGCCTGACAGAGGGCGACCGCACGCCGGATGTGGAAGCCCTGGCTGATCAGCACCGCCCTGTCCACGCCGAAGATCTTCCGCGCGCGGACGCAGGAGTCCCAGGTGTCGAAGCCGGCGTAGTCGCTGACGATCCGTGTGGCCGGGACGCCGTGCCGGGTCAGGTACGCGCGCATGGCATCGGGCTCGTCGTAGTCCTTGCGGCTGTTGTCGCCGGTGACCAGGACGACCTCGATCCGGTTCTCCCGGTACAGCTTGGCCGCCGCGTCGAGCCGGTGGGCGAGATACGGCGACGGCTCGCCGTCCCACAGACCGGCCCCGAAGACCACGGCGACCTCGGTGCGCGGCACGTCGGCCGTCGTCCGCAGCCGGTCGCCCGTCACCACGTACATCCAGGTCGACGGCAGCAGCGCCAGCACACACCCCGCCATCACCGCCTGCACGAGCCTGCGCCGCCCGGCACGCGTGCGTGGCAGGCGCGGTCTGCGTACCCTCGGCAGTCGCATCGGACGGTCCCTCCCCGGTCGTTCGACAGACAGAGACGTGCCGTCCGGCCGATCGGTTCGTCCGCCGGCGCGTGACCAGACTCACTTCCCCGCGCGAAGACGCAGGTCACGCCTCCTCACATCCCCGGGACCGGCTCGGTGAACCGCTGGAAAGCACGCGTTATTGCCGTGAAACGGGGAGGCAACCTCAGGCCGTCACCATCGGTGCATGAACCGGATCAGCAGCCACCTCGGCCTCGTACCGCTCGACGGCAGGCGGCACTCCGAAGCGCCGGCGCTCGTCGTCGTGGCCCACGGCAGCCGCGACCCGCGCACCCTGAACACGGTCCACAGGCTCCTGGACCAGGTCCGCGAACAGCGCCCCGACCTGCCGGTCCACCTCGGCCACATCGAGCTCAACGAGCCCCTGCTGCCGGACACGCTGGCGTCCCTGGGCACGGCGGAGGCCGTCCTGGTCCCGCTCCTCCTCTCCCGCGGCTACCACGTGAAGCGCGACATCCCGGAGATGGCGGCGGCCTCCCCGGCACGCACACGCGTGGCGGCTCCGCTGGGCCCGCACCCCCTTCTCGTGGAGACCCTGCACGCCCGTCTGGTGGAGGCGGGCTGGCCCACGGAGACGGACGAGGAGACCCGCCGTACGAGCGCCGTGGTCCTCGCGGCGGCCGGCTCCCGCGACCCGGAGTCCGCCCTCGACACCCGCCGCACGGCGCAGCTCCTCGCGGCCCGCCTGGGAGTCCCGGTGGTCCCGGCGTACGCCTCCGCGGCGACTCCGACGGTCGACACGGCGATCCGCGCACTGGCGGCGCGAGGTCGCGACAGGGTGGCGGTGGCGTCCTACTTCACGGCTCCGGGCCTGTTCGCGACGCAGTGCGCGCAGAAGGCCCCGTGGATCGCGTCAGCACCCTTGGGCACCCACCCGGCGATGGCCGACCTGGTCGTCCACCGCTACCACCAGGCATGGGCATCGCAGGCCACGGCGGCCTAGTCAGGGGCGCGCGGAACTGCGCGACAAGCCACTATGGCGCCGCACCCGCCATGAGACAGATCCCGGCAGTCCCACCGGCGAATTGTCAGTCACTGCCCGTACTGTCAAGACATGCCGTACGACCCGCAGTCAACCGAACGCTGGGCCCCGGAACCGGACAAGCGCCCCGGCCGCACCGCCTTCCAACGCGATCGCGCCCGCATCCTCCACTCGGCCGCGCTCAGAAGGCTCGCCGGCAAAACGCAGGTCGTCACGCCAGGCACCCGCAACGAGATGTGGGACGCCAGCCCCCGCACCCGGCTCACCCACTCCCTGGAATGCGCCCAGGTGGGCCGGGAGCTCGGCGCGGCCCTCGGCTGCGACCCCGACCTGGTGGAAGCCGCCTGTCTGGCCCATGACCTGGGGCACCCCCCGTTCGGCCACAACGGCGAACAGGCCCTGAACGAGTTCGCGGAGGACTGCGGCGGCTTCGAGGGCAACGCCCAGTCCCTGAGGCTCCTCACCCGCATCGAACCCAAGCGGTTCACCGAGGAGGGCTCGGTGGGCCTCAACCTCACCAGGGCCACCCTGGACGCCGCCACCAAGTACCCCTGGCCGCGCGGAGCGCACCCGGCCGACCCCGGTTCCCAGAAGTTCGGCGTCTACGAGGACGACCGCCCCGTCTTCGACTGGATCCGCAAGGACGCCCCCGGCACCCGCACCACCTTCGAGGCCCAGGTCATGGACTGGTCCGACGACGTGGCCTACTCGGTCCACGACGTCGAGGACGGCCTGCACGCGGGCCACATCGACCCCGACCGCCTGCGCGCCGAACCGGAACGCCGGGCGGTCTTCGAGGTCGCTCTCGGGAGGTATGTCTCCGAGGACACCGACCCGGCGGAACTCGCCGCGGCCCTCGACCGCCTCCAGGACCAGGAGTGGTGGCCGCACGGCTACGACGGCTCGGCCGTGGCGCAGGCCCGCCTCAAGGACGCCACCAGCCAGCTCATCGGCCGCTTCTGCCTGTCCGCCGAGGCCGCCACCCGCGAGCGGTACGGCACCGGGAGACTTACGAGATACGACGCCGAACTCGTCGTACCGCACGAGACCCGCCTGGAGTGCGCGGTCCTCAAGGCCGTCGCCGACCGGTACGTCATGCAGCGCGCCGAGCAGGAGCGGCTGCGGGCCGACCAGCGGATCGTGGTCGCCGAACTCGCCGAGGCGCTCACCGTCCGCGCCCCGGACGGCCTGGACCCCCAGTTCCGCGCGCTGTTCGACCGGGTGGCCGACGACCGCGCGCGCAAGCGGGTGATCGTCGACCAGATCGGGTCCCTGACGGACGCGTCCGCCCGTTCGCTTCACGCCCGTCTCACCGGCCACCTGTGATGCTGGCGGGGCAGAAGTAATGCGGAGAAGACCGGAGTGACATGAATCGTGCCCGAATGTGACCCTCCGTGGCCTGATCGGGCCACTCCCTCTTCCCCCATCACGCTCCGTGCGGGACGCTCCCATGTGGCGGCACCCTTACTAGGAGGAATCAAGTGGTCGACGCGGATCAGACTTTTGTCATCGTGGGCGGAGGTCTCGCCGGCGCGAAAGCGGCCGAGACGCTCCGGACGGAGGGCTTCACCGGCCGCGTGATACTGATCTGCGACGAACGCGACCACCCCTACGAGCGCCCGCCCCTCTCCAAGGGCTACCTCCTCGGCAAGGAGGAGCGCGACAGCGTCTTCGTGCACGAGCCCGCCTGGTACGCGCGCAACGACATCGAGCTGCACCTCGGCGAGACCGTGGACGCCATCGACCGCACGGCGAAGACGGTCCGCTTCGGCGAGGACGGCACCGCCGTCCGCTACGACAAGCTGCTGCTGGCGACGGGCGCGGAGCCGCGCCGTCTGGACATCCCGGGCACCGACCTCGCGGGCGTCCACCACCTGCGCCGCCTCGCCCACGCCGAGCGCCTCAAGGGTGTCCTGTCCGCCCTGGGCAGGGACAACGGCCACCTCGTGATCGCCGGTGCCGGCTGGATCGGCCTGGAGGTCGCTGCGGCGGCCCGGGAGTACGGCGCCGAGGTCACCGTCGTCGAGCCGCTGTCGACCCCGCTGCACTCGGTCCTCGGCCCCGAGCTCGGCAACATCTTCGCCGAACTGCACCGCGAGCACGGCGTCCGCTTCCACTTCGGGGTGAGACTCACGGAGATCGTCGGCCAGGACGGCATGGTCCTCGCGGCCCGGACCGACGACGGCGAGGAGCATCCCGCGCACGACGTCCTCGCGGCGGTCGGCGCGGCCCCGCGCGTGGCGCTCGCGGAGGCGGCCGGTCTCGAACTCGCTGACCGGGCGCACGGCGGCGGTGTCGCCGTGGACGAACAACTGCGCACCTCCGACCCGGACATCTACGCGGCGGGCGACGTGGCCTCCTTCCACCACGCGCTCTTCGGCAACCGGCTGCGGGTCGAGCACTGGGCCAACGCGCTCAACGGCGGCCCGGCGGCGGCGCGAGCGATGCTGGGCCGCCAGGTGACGTACGACCGGGTGCCCTACTTCTTCTCCGACCAGTACGACCTGGGGATGGAGTACAGCGGCTGGGCGCCCCCCGGGTCGTACGACGAAGTGGTGATCCGGGGAGACGCCGGGAAGCGGGAGTTCATCGCCTTCTGGGTGAAGCAGGGCCGGGTGCTGGCCGGGATGAACGTCAACGTGTGGGACGTCACAGAGCCCATCCAGGAACTGATCCGGTCCAGGGCTCAGGTGGACACCGAGGCGCTCGCGGACCCGCACGTTCCCCTCGTCAACCTCGTCCCGTAGGTGTCAGTACCTCCCCGTAGACTTCACGCGTGGCAGGACGGATCAACGACGAGGACGTGAAGGCGGTACGGGACGCGGTCCCGATCGACGCCGTCGTCTCCGAGTACCTCCAGCTGCGCAACGCGGGCGGTGGCAACCTCAAGGGCCTGTGCCCCTTCCACGACGAGAAGTCGCCGTCCTTCCAGGTCAGTCCGAGCAAGGGTCTCTTCCACTGCTTCGGCTGCCAGGAGGGCGGCGACACCATCACGTTCGTGATGAAGGTCGACCACCTCACCTTCTCCGAGTCGGTCGAGCGCCTCGCCGCCCAGGCCGGCATCACCCTGCGCTACGAGGAGGGCGGCTACAACCCCTCCCACCAGCGCGGCGAGCGCATCCGCCTGGTCGAGGCCCACAAGATCGCCGCCGACTGGTACATGGAGCAGCTGGCCACCAGCCCGGAGGCCGACACCGGCCGCCAGTTCCTCGCCGAGCGCGGCTTCGACCAGGCCGCCGCCGCGCACTTCTCCGTCGGCTACAGCCCCCAGGGCTGGGACCACCTCACCCGGTTCCTGCGCGGCAAGGGCTTCAGCGACAAGGAGATCCTGCTCTCCGGTCTTGCCCAGGAGGGCCGCCGCGGCCCCATCGACCGCTTCCGCGGCCGCCTGATGTGGCCCATCCGCGACATCGGCGGAGACGTCGTCGGCTTCGGCGCGCGCAAGCTCTACGAGGCGGACAACGGCCCCAAGTACCTCAACACGCCCGACACGGCGATCTACCGGAAGTCCCAGGTCCTCTACGGCATCGACCTCGCGAAGAAGGACATCGCCAAGGCGTCCCGCGCGGTCGTCGTCGAGGGTTACACCGACGTCATGGCCTGCCACCTCGCCGGCGTCACGACCGCCATCGCGACCTGCGGCACGGCCTTCGGCAGCGACCACATCAAGATCCTCCGCCGGCTGCTGATGGACAACGGATCGGCCCGCGTGATCTTCACCTTCGACGGCGACGCGGCCGGCCAGAAGGCGGCCCTGCGTGCTTTCGAGGACGACCAGAAGTTCGCCGCCGAGACCTACATCGCGATCGCCCCCGACGGCATGGACCCCTGCGACCTGCGGCTCGCCAAGGGCGACGACGCGGTGGCCGACCTCGTCGAACCCCGCACCCCGCTCTTCGAGTTCGCGCTGCGCCAGATCGTCGTGCGCTACGACCTCGACACGCCGGCCGGCCGCGCCGCCGCCCTCGACGAGGCCGCCCCGATCGTCGCCCGCATCAAGAACAGCGGCGCGCAGCACGAGGTGGCCGTCCAGCTCGCCGGCATGCTCGGCATCCTCGACACCCAGTTCGTCGTCAAGCGGGTGGCGCAGCTGGCCCGTTGGGCCCGGGACCGCGGCGGCAAGGGCCCGGCCCCGTCGGGACGCGGCCAGCAGCAGCCGTCGTACGACGGAACCCACCGCCCCGCCGTGTCCGGCCCCGCCCTCACCCTGCGCAACCCCGTCTACGCCACCGAGCGCGAACTCCTCAAACTCGCCCTCCAGCGCCCCGACCTGGTCTCCCCGGCCTTCGACGCGTACGGCATCGACGAGTTCACCGCCCCGCCCTACGCCGCCGTCCGCCAGGCCATCATGGACGCGGGCGGCGCGGAGTACGGCGTCCAGGACTCCCAGGACTACCTCGTCCGCGTCCGCGAGGCCGCCCCCGACGACGCGGTCCGCGCGATGGTCACGGAGCTGGCCGTCGAGGCGATCATGCGCAAGACGGTCGACGAGAACTACGCCGGCGATCAGCTCGTCACCGTCCGCCGCCGTGCCGTCGACCGCCGCATCCAGGAGGTCCAGGGCACCCTGATCCGCCTCGGCTCCGGCGACGACCCGGCCCATCTGGCCGCCGTGCAGAACGAGTTGTGGGTCCTCCAGCAGTACGGCCAGGCACTGCGGGAGCAGGGCGCCGCCGCGCTCTGAGCGGCCTGATGGCCGTGGGGCGGGGCACCCCGTGAACCGCCCGGTAACCACCCGGTCACGGACCGGACTCAAAAAGTCACCGCACGCCCCTCGTGGCGGCGATGTGTCGTACTCCACACTGGGTTCCGGTGCCTGAGTCCTCGGAGCGCGGCCGATCCGTCCCCAGCGGGTCCCAGACCCCCGCGGTTCCGCTCATCGCGTACGGGACGGACAGCGGCGAGGCCGCCGACTCCGCCCCCGAAGTACCGCTGCCGCCCTCCTTGGCAGCGATCATCCTGGAGGTCGCCCCCGTGCAGACCCAGACCCTCGCACAGACCGAGAACAGTACCGACGACACGACAGCGCAGGACGCCGAGGCCGACGTTCTCGTCGCGGTGCCCCCGCAGAACCGTGTCGCGCACCACCCCGAGGCGGAGCCGGACGCCCCGCCCGCGGAAGCCCTCGAGAACGTGGAGACCGAGCCGGCCGAACCGCCGGAGCCGCCCCGTGGCCGCGTCGACACCGGCGGCCCGTCCTCGGACCTGTTCCGCCAGTACCTGCGGGAGATCGGCCGTATCCCGCTGCTCACCGCGGCCGAGGAGGTCGACCTCGCCCGCCGGGTCGAGGCCGGCCTGTTCGCCGAGGAGAAACTGAGCAACACCCCGGATCTGGACAGCCAGCTGGCGCTCGACCTGGACCGCCTGGTCGTGCTGGGCCGCATGGCCAAGCGCCGCCTCATCGAGGCGAACCTGCGGCTCGTCGTGTCCGTCGCGAAACGGTACGTCGGCCGCGGCCTGACCATGCTCGACCTGGTGCAGGAAGGAAATCTGGGCCTGATCCGGGCAGTCGAGAAGTTCGACTACGCCCGCGGCTACAAGTTCTCGACCTATGCCACCTGGTGGATCCGCCAGGCCATGTCCCGGGCCCTCGCCGACCAGGCCCGCACGATCCGGGTCCCGGTCCACGTCGTCGAGCTGATCAACCGGGTCGTCCGTGTCCAGCGCCGCATGCTCCAGGAGCGCGGCTACGAACCCACCCCGGAAGAGGTCGCGGCCCACCTCGACCTCGCCCCGGAACGCGTCAGCGAGGTCCTGCGCCTGGCCCAGGAACCGGTGTCCCTGCACGCCCCGGTGGGCGAGGAGGACGACGTCGCCCTCGGCGACCTCATCGAGGACGGCGACGCGGCCTCACCGGTCGAGTCGGCGGCGTTCCTGCTCCTCAGGCAGCACCTGGAAGCGGTGCTGTCGACGTTGGGTGAGCGCGAGCGCAAGGTCGTGCAGCTGCGGTACGGGCTCGCCGACGGCCGGGCGCGCACGCTGGAGGAGATCGGGCGGATCTTCGGGGTGACCCGGGAGCGGATACGCCAGATCGAGTCGAAGACCCTCAACAAGCTGCGGGATCACGCCTTCGCGGATCAGCTGCGGGGTTACCTGGACTGAGAAGGGGCCGTTTCCCGACGGCCCCTTCCGAGCTAGTCCACCTCGGCCACAGCCTGCGCGAACTGTGCCTTGTACAGGCGTGCGTACGCCCCGTTCGCCTCCAACAGGTCCGTGTGCGTGCCCTGTTCGACGATCGAGCCGTCCTCCATGACGAGGATGGTGTCCGCGTCGCGGATCGTCGAGAGGCGGTGGGCGATGACGAACGACGTGCGCCCGTGCGCCAGTTTGGCCATCGCCTTCTGAATCAGGACCTCGGTGCGGGTGTCCACCGAGGACGTCGCCTCGTCGAGGACCAGGATCACCGGGTCCGACAGGAACGCCCGGGCGATGGTGATGAGCTGCTTCTCGCCCGCGCTGACCCCGCTGCCCTCGTCGTCGATCACGGTGTCGTAGCCGTCGGGCAGGGTCCGGATGAACCGGTCCGCGTGGGCTGCCCGTGCCGCCTCCTCGATCTCGCCCCGGGTGACCTCGCGCGAGGCGCCGTACGCGATGTTCTCCGCGATCGTGCCGCCGAACAGCCAGGTGTCCTGGAGGACCATGCCGATCCCGGCACGCAGGTCGTCCCGGGACATCGTGGCGATGTCCACGCCGTCGAGGGTGATCCGGCCGCCCGAGACGTCGTAGAACCTCATGAGGAGGTTGACCAGGGTGGTCTTTCCGGCTCCCGTCGGGCCGACGATCGCGACCGTGTGTCCGGGCTCGACCTTCAGCGAGAGGTCGTCGATGAGCGGCTTCTCGGGGTCGTAGCGGAAGGAGACGTGCTCCAGGGCGACCCGCCCGCGCAGTTCCTCCGGCCTCACGCTCGGTACCGGGTCCGCCTCCTGCTCCTCGGCGTCCAGGAGTTCGAAGATCCGCTCGGCCGAGGCGACACCCGACTGCACGAGGTTCGCCATCGACGCGACCTGCGTCAGCGGCATCGAGAACTGCCGGGAGTACTGGATGAAGGCCTGCACGTCACCGATCGACAGCGAGCCGGTCGCCACCCGCAGGCCGCCCACGACCGCCACCAGCACGTAGTTGATGTTCGAGACGAACATCATCAGCGGCTGCATGACCCCGCTGTTGAACTGTGCCTTGAACCCGGCCTCGTACAGCGCCTCGTTCTGCTCCGCGAACTGCGCGGCCGACTCGTCCTGACGGCCGAACACCTTCACCAGGGTGTGCCCGGTGTACATCTCCTCGATGTGGGCGTTGAGTTTGCCGGTGGTGCGCCACTGCTGCACGAAGTGCGGCTGCGAGCGCTTGCCCACGCGTGTGGCGACGACGAACGACAGCGGCACGGTGACCAGCGCGACCAGGGCCAGCAGCCAGGACACCCAGAACATCATCGCGAGCACACCGATGATGGTGAGCAGCGAGTTGATCAGCTGTCCCATCGACTGCTGGAGGGTCTGGCCGATGTTGTCGATGTCGTTCGTCGCGCGGGACAGGACCTCGCCGCGCTGGCGCTTGTCGAAGTACGACAGCGGCAGCCGCGACATCTTCGTCTGCACGTCCTCGCGCATCCGGAACATCGTGCGGTTGACGGTCCGGTTCACCAGCCGGGTCGCCACCGCCATCAGCAGCCCGGCGATCAGGAACACCCCGACCGCGAACAGCAGGACATGTCCCACGGCGGTGAAGTCGATGCCCTCGCCGGGCGTGAAGTCGGTGCTGCGGAGCATGTCGGCGACCTGACCCTCGCCGCGCTCCCGCATCCGGGCGAGGACCTCCTCCTTGCTCGCACCGGCGGGCATCTGCCGTCCGACGATGCCCGCGAAGACCAGGTCGGTGGCCTGACCGAGGATCTTCGGCCCGACCACGTTGAGACCCACGCTCACCACGACACAGGCCAGCATCGCGTAGAGGGTGAGCCGCTCCGGCTTGAACTGGGCGAGCAGCCGCCTGCCGGACACCTTGAAGTCGATCGATCGGGTCTCGGGACCGCCGCCCGCCATCATGCGCCCCATGGGCCCGGCCATCAGGCAGCCTCCGCTTCCGTGAGCTGGGAGAGCACGATCTCCCGGTAGGTCTCGTTGTCCGCCATCAGTTCGTGGTGCGTGCCGGTGCCGACGACCCGGCCCTCGTCGAGGACGACGATCCGGTCGGCGTCACGGATGGTGGCCACCCGCTGGGCGACGATCACGACGGTCGCCTCCGAGGTCTCCTCGGCGAGCGCCGCGCGCAGGGCCGCGTCGGTCGCGTAGTCGAGGGCGGAGAAGGAGTCGTCGAAGAGGTAGATCTCCGGCCGCTGCACGAGGGTGCGCGCGATGGCGAGCCGCTGCCGCTGGCCACCGGAGACGTTGGTGCCGCCCTGTGCGATGGGGGAGTCCAGGCCGTTCTCCAGCCCCTCGACGAACCCCTTGGCCTGAGCCACTTCCAGCGCGTGCCACAGCTCCTCGTCCGTGGCGTCGGGATTGCCGTAGCGAAGGTTCGTGGCGACCGTGCCCGCGAAGAGGTACGGCTTCTGCGGCACCAGTCCGACGGTCCTGGCCAGCAGCTTCGGATCGATGGTCGACACCTCGGTGCCGTCGACGAGCACCTCGCCGTCGGTCGCGTCGAACAGCCGGGGGACGAGCCCGAGCAGGGTGGACTTGCCGCTGCCGGTCGAGCCGATCACGGCGGTCACCTCGCCGGGCCGGGCCACCAGGTCGATCGCCCTGAGCACCGGCTCCTCGGCCCCCGGATAGCGGAAGCCGGCGCCCCGGATCTCCAGATGTCCGTGCCGCCGCAGTTCGACGACGGGTGCCACCGGCGGAACCACGCTGGAGGAGGTGTCGAGAACCTCCTGGATGCGCTCGGCGCACACCTCCGCGCGCGGCACCATCATGAACATGAAGGTGGCCATCATCACGGACATGACGATCTGCATCAGATAGGCGAGGAACGCGGTCAGGTCACCGATCTGCATTCCGCCGCTGTCGATGCGATGGGCGCCGAACCACACCACGGCGATCGACGACAGGTTCACCGTCGTCATCACGACCGGGAACATCAGCGCGAGCAGGTTGCCGGTCTTGAGGGACATCTCCGTCAGGTCGGTGTTCGCCTTCCGGAAGCGGTCCTCCTCGTACTGGTCCCGCACGAACGCCCGGATGACCCGGTTGCCGGTGATCTGCTCGCGCAGCACCCGGTTCACGGTGTCGAGCCGCACCTGCATGGCCCGGAACAGCGGCCGCAGCCGCCGTACGATCAACGTCACGCAGATGCCCAGCGTCGGCACCACGGCCACCAGCACCGCGGACAGCGGCACGTCCAGGCCGAGCGCCAGCACGATGCCGCCCACGCACATGATGGGCGCCGACACCAGCAGGGTGAACGTCATCAGGGCCAGCATCTGGACCTGCTGCACGTCGTTGGTCGTACGGGTGATCAACGTGGGCGCGCCGAACTGGCCCACCTCGCGCGCCGAGAACGACTGCACCCGGTCGAAGACCGACGCCCGCAGGTCCCGGCCGAGCGCGGCGGCGGTGCGGGCGCCGTAGAACACGGCCCCGATGTTGCACACCACCTGCGCCAGCGAGATGCCGATCATCAGAGCGCCGAAGCTCAGGATGTAGCCGGTGTCTCCGTTCACGACACCGTTGTCGATGATGTCCGCGTTCAGCGTGGGCAGGTAGAGGGTGGCGCAGGTCTGGAGGAACTGCAGCAGCACCAGGATGGTGATGGGTTTCTTGTAGGGCCTGAGATAGGTCCGCAGAAGTCGTATGAGCACGCTACGTCTCTCGGAGTCGGCGACGGGGCGAGTGGTTGCCCCTGGCCCCTATCGTCGGACACTCCACCCGTGTTACCTCAACCGATTAAGCCGACAGCAGTGCCTCGTACGGCTTTGCTGGTATGCGCGGGCCCGCACTCCTACCGGACTCTTACCTTCCGCGGCTTGCCTACCGGAACGCTCCCGGGTAGGTCTGCTCCCGCACCGACACGTACTGCTGCCGCACCGCCTGTCCCACCGCCAGCTCCTCGCCCGGCTCCAGGACCTGCGCGGCCGGCCCCTGCCACATCGGCGGGGTACGCGGGTCCAGCGTGCCCTGCGACACCCCGAGCGCCCAGGCCGCCTGCCGGGCGGCACCGATCGCCGCGTAGTCCGCCGGCTGCGGCACGACGACCTGCGCACCGAACAGCGCGGGCGCGGCGGCCTGTACGGCGGACAGCTCGGCGGCGGCCCCCAGCAGGAACACCCGCCGCACCTCGACCCCCCGGCCGCGCAGCACGTCGAGCGCGTCCGCGAGCCCGCACAGCATGCCCTCGAACGCGGCCCGCGCCAGGTGCTCCGGCTTCATCGACTCCCGCCTGAGCCCGGTCAGCGTCCCCGCGGTGTGCGGCAGGTTCGGCGTCCGCTCACCTTCCAGATAGGGCAGCAGTACGAGGCCGTGGGCGCCCGGCGTCGACTTCATCGCCAGGTCGGACAGGCTCTCCAGATCGCCGAGCCCAAGCATCTCGGCGGCCCCGCGCAGGGTCCGTACGGCGTTCAGGGTGGTGACGACGGGCAGGTGCATGCCGGTCGCGTCGGCCAGGGAGGTGATCATCCCGGTGTTGTCGACGAGCGCCTCGGGGTGCACGGCCATCACGGACCCGGACGCGCCCAGCGAGACGACGGCGTCCCCGAGCCCGATCCCGAGGCCGAAGGCGGCGGCCATGGTCTCCCCGGTCCCGGCGGAGATCAGCAGCCCCTCCGGGGTCGTACCGGCCGCGTCCGAAGGGCCGATCACCTCGGGCAGCATCGCCGGGTGGCCGAGGGCGAGCTCCACGAGGTCGGAGCGGTAGGCGCCGGCGGCGGCGGACCAGTAGCCGGTGCTGGAGGCGCCACCGCGGTCGGTGGTCCGTCTCACCGGACGGCCGAGCAGCTGCCACACCAGCCAGTCGTGCGCCTGGAGGAGAACGGCGGTGCGCAGGGCGGCGTCGGGTTCGGTCTTGTTCAGCCAGCGCAGCTTGGTGACGGGCTGGGCGGCCTGCGGCACACACCCCACCGCCTGGGCCCACGCCTCGCGTCCGCCGAGCGCGTCGACGAGGTCGGCCGCGGCGACCTGCGCGCGCTTGTCGCCGCCGACCATGGCGGGGCGCACGGTGTTGCCCTGGGCGTCGAGGGGCACGACGGCGTTCTGCTGGGACGACACGCCGATGGCCTGCACGCCCTCGAGGAGACCGCCGCCGGCGGCTTCACCGAGGGAGAGGAGCCAGGCCTGGGGGTCGACGTCGGACGGCCGGCCCTCGACCGGGTGCGGCGCGTACCCCTGTTTGAGCACGGCGCCCGTGTCCGCGTCGCAGACGACGATGCGAGTGAATTCGGGCGAGCTGTCCAACCCGGCGACTATCCCCATGGCGCAAATTCTATGGGCGTAGCGTCGCAATGGTGCGCGCGGTCGCACGGGCGCGGGACCGGCATCGCCGGTCCCGCGCCCGTGGGGTGGGTTGCGTCACCGCGGATTCAAGTGGAGCTCGTGCCCCAGTCGTCCTGCGCGGTGCCGTTCGTGTTGCGGTCCTTGAGCGAGCGCACCCGCTGGGTCACGGACTCGGGCACCCGGTCGCCCACCTTGTCGCTGACCACGTGGTACGCCTTGCCGGCGAACTGGCGGCCCTGCTGGGCGGCGGTCTCCGCGGTGTTGCGGACGGCGGGGTTCTGGGCGACCTGGCGGGCGGATTTCTTCAACTGCTCGTAGCGCTCGCGCCCGGCACGGGTGCCCAGCACGTACCCCAGAGTCAGTCCGACCACGAACGTGAGCTTGTAGCGCATGGCGGCCACCCTTCCTTGCGTAGGTATCCGGTGCGACGTCGGTGTCGGTATCGGTGTCGGCAGCGGTCTCGGTATCGGTGTCGGTCTCGGTGTCCGGGGAACCGATTGGCGGAGCACCCCCCTGCTTGCGCTAATGTATGTGTCGCAGCGAGCGCCCGCCCCCTGGCGAATACCCAGGGAGCTAGGTTCGATGCAAACGAGGCGATCCTCCGTAGCTCAATTGGCAGAGCAGCCGGCTGTTAACCGGCAGGTTACTGGTTCGAGTCCAGTCGGGGGAGCTTCGATCTTCCGTAGCTCAATTGGCAGAGCAGCCGGCTGTTAACCGGCAGGTTACTGGTTCGAGTCCAGTCGGGAGAGCAGGAGGAAGAGGGACCCCGATGGGGTCCTTTTTCATGTCGACCGCAACCGTGCAGGTCACAGCGGAGTCCTCACGGGCATGCGAAGTCGCCCCTGCGAAGCAGGAGATCGTATGAGCGGCTATGCTGCGGCAGACGGCGCGCACGCATGTACGCGACACGCCGCTATGGGGCGGTAGCTCAGCCGGTTAGAGCAGCGGACTCATAATCCGTCGGCCGTGGGTTCGAGTCCCACCCGCCCCACCACCGCAGGGCGAAGCAAAGCCGTTCTGACCTGCATTAACTCTGTCGTCTCCGTTCGAGCGGGCAGCGCGCTGAGGCGCTCAAGATCACCTGCTCGCCCGCTGCTCGCTCGAAGCGCAAGATCGCCCCCGGTGGTCGGCGGACACGAAAAAGGCCCCGGTGACCGGGGCCTTCGTCGTTCCGGCTCCGGAGACAGCCTTGGACGAACTCAGCCTGCCCCTGCCAGCGGACGGGCACTGGTTAGTGCGGGCTGTCGCGAGAGCAAGCCGACGGGTTCGCGGATTCTCGAGGTGGAATCGCAGGGAACCGGAGGGAGACTTGGCGCGCGCTGGCGGAGTAGCCGACGGGTTCGGGACCAACGTCGGGAGAGCGTTCGTCCGGTCGGGTGTGGTCAGGTGGGCTGCCGACCGGGTCGTCGGCCAGCTCGATCGCCGCGGTGACGCGCCTGCCCGCCGGTTCGCGGTGGACACAGAAGGTCTGGCATACGGCCAAGACGATCTCCAAGCCGTGCTGCCCGACGCGGCCGGGATCCATCGCCCCGATCGCGGGCAGGGTGCTGCTGCTGTCCCACACGCTCACCTCGACGGCGCCCTCGTTGGCCTCCAGGGTCAGCAGACAGGGGTCGAAGCGACTGCACGGACGCTTCTTGCAATAACTAGTTTGTAATGCAAAGCTGACTGCGTGGCAGACGCATCGATGCCCTCGCAAGGCACGCCTCATGAAGTCCTCGCCGGCCTCGGTGACCTGACCCGGCGGGTCCGTGCCGCCCAGCGCGGCGCCTGGTTCCCCCTCCTGCTGTTCGGCGTGCTCACGCTGGGCGCAATCGTGGCGAGTCGTCTCACTTTCAGGATCGAATCCGTTCCCTGCCCCGCCGGCGACCCCACGGCAGGCACCGGATGCACTGCGGTCACGCAGGGCTCGCCGGTCTACTGGCCCGTCGGGCTAGCCCTGGCCTACGCCGCGACGGCGTTCTTCTACATCCGCCGCTCCCGCAACCGCGGCGTAGGAACCCCGGTCCGGCCCTACATCCTCACCGGGATCGTCCTCGGCGGCCTGGTGACCGCCACCACGCTCTGGGCCATCCGCCACGGGATGCCGAAGCCCGGCCAGCCGCTCGACCTCTGGGGCCTGCACCTCGACCCCGCCTCAAGGGCGGCGGTGCTCCTCCACCGTCTCATCGGGAACGCCACAACCATCGGGCTACCGCTGCTGGTGCTGTGCTGGGTGGAACGCAGCCGCGCCCTGCTGCTGCTCACCGCCGTGTACCTGGCCATCAATCTGGTGCCGCTCACCGACGGCTGGGCCGGGATCCCCTTCACCTCGCCCTGGTCATCCCTGCCCCACTACGGCGTCCAAGGCGTCCTCCTCCTGCTCGGCGCCCTCGGCTTCGGCCTGGCCGAGCTGCCCGCTAAGCGCGCCCGCTCATGAGCGAACAGACCGACCAGCACCCCGTCAACGGCCTGGACGACGTTGTCCACCAGCGCGTCCGCCTCGGCATTCTCACCGTCGCCCACCAGGCCCGCCGTGTGGAGTTCGGCTTCCTGCGGACAACGCTCGGCCTCACCGCCGGAAACCTCAGCCAGCACCTGGCCACCCTGGAGAAGGCCGGACTGATCGACATCGAGAAGGGCTACGAGGGCAAACGCGCCCGCACCTGGCTCTCCCTCACCCCCGCAGGCGCCCAGGCTCTCCGCGACGAAGTCATCCAACTCAAGCGGCTCATCCAACAGATCGAACAGGGCAGCTCAGACCCACAGCCCTAGCCGACATCGCCCGGGGCTCCTCCGTGCGCCGCCACCGGCTCGCGCTGGTCGCGGCGCACGCGTGCAGCATGCCCAACACCATCCAAGAGACTGGGGAAGACCTGTGACCACGACATCGGTGACCACCCGAACGGACATGACGCGCCGTCGCATACTCGCGGCAGCGCTCATCACCGGCCTCGGGGCTACCGTGCCGCTCGGCGCCGCATCCCGCGCGTGGGCGGCTCCTACCGCCTCCGACCCGGCACGACTCACCCTGCCTGCGCCCACCGGACCGTACCCGGTGGGCACGGTGCCACTCCACCTCATCGACACCTCACGTCCGGACCCCGCGGCCGGTCCAGGGCACCACCGCGAGCTGATGGCCGGCGTCTGGTACCCCGCTTGCAAGACGGAGAACCTGCCGCGGGCTCCCTGGATGACGGACGGCGCACTGCGGGCGTTCCTGACGGACGTCGGCTTCCCCCTCGACCCCGCCCTCGGCCCGCTCACCGCCGGGCACGTCGGCGCGCCCGTGCACCGTACGAGCCACCGTCTGCCCGTCATCGTGTACTCGCACGGCGCGGGCAGCCACCGCGGCGACCACACCACCATGGTCCAGGAACTCGCCAGCCACGGCTACGCCGTGGTCACCGTCGACCACACCTACGACACGTTCACCAAGTTCCCCGACGGCCGGGTGCTCATCCCAGCAGACTTCCCCCCGATGTTCCCGAGGGACTTCGCCGCGGACCTCCGGTTCCTGCTCGACTGCGTGGAGCAGCTCGCCGCCGGGCGCAGCCCCGACGTCGACGGCAAGACCCTGCCCCAGGGCCTGCTCGGTGCCCTCGACCCGCAGCGCATCGGCGCGTTCGGCTGGTCGAAGGGCGCCACCGCGACCGCGCTCACCATGCTCGCCGACCAGCGCGTGCGCGCCGGACTCAGCATCGACGGCCCGATGCAGCCGACCATCACCGCCGATCTGGACCGGCCGTTCATGATGATGACCGCCCACTTCACCCGGGCCGGTATGCCGGACGTCGCCAAGTTCTGGATGCATCTGCGCGGTTGGCGGCTGAACGTCCAGGCCGACGGGGCCGTCCACAAGTCGTACGGCGACGACGCGACGCTGATCCCGCAAGCGGGCAAGATCCTCGGCATGACCGACCAGCAGATCCAGGACATGATCGGCACCCTCGATCCGGCTCGGGCGGTACGGATCCAACAGGCCTACCCGCTCGCGTTCTTCGACCAGCACCTGCGGCGCCGCAGAGGGCACCTCCTCGACGGCCCGAGCCCGGCTTTCCCAGAGGTGAAGTTCATCCAGTGAAGCGTTGGACCGCGTGGTGCGCGGTCCAACCAGGGCCCGCCGGAAAACGCCGTACCCGCCCGGATGTGGCCTTCGCAAGGGCGGCCACCCGCGCGCGTAGCCCTTCCGTCGCGTGATCGGCGCTTCTACCGCTGGCCGTTGTCCTCCTCGTGGGTCGAGGGTTCGCGCAGCGGCCTGCGGCCGGCCTCCTGAGGGCGGAAGGACGCGTAGCGGCCGAGGAAGTTGCTGTGGTCGAAGTGGAGTGGTGAAAGGCGGGCAAGGCAAGGAGGTCGTCGGGCCGGGGACCGCCGATCAGGCTTGGGTGGGCTCTGGCCCGAATCGGTGTGGGTGGGCTGCTCTGACGTACTTGAGCGCTTCAGCCGGCCTGTGAGGCAGCCGTCTATTGAGCACGGCTTCCGGCAGGTGCACCGCCCCGGTACTGGGTGCGGGCAGACTACGTACATGCAGCTCCCCGCCGACGCCGTAGCCGCCGCTGTGTTGCTGGAGGTCGTAAGAATCTCCGAACTCCCGACAACGCGGAGCGCCCCGTGTCCCGGCAGGGCGGGCGCCCACTGGATAGGGAGCGAGGCAGCCGAAGCCCTGGCCTTGATCGAGAGTTTGCCCGCCAGCGAGCAGCACCGTTGCGGCTTCTCGCCGGGCTGGAGCGTCCGGGCGTACGCGGACACTCTCGACCTGGTGCTGTTCGAGGTGGCGTTCTGCTTCAGCTGCCATGAAGTCCGCATGCATGGAACCGCCGTGCCACCCGCACTGTCCACGCAGTTTTTCGACGCAGCCGCCCCGCAGGCGCACGCTCTCCTGGCCCTCCTTCGCGAGGCAGCCCCGTAGCTGGTCCGCCCCGGCCACAAGACCTGAAACGGTGACCCGCGAAGTCCGGGTCTAGCTGCTGAGATGCAACGGCATCAGCCAAGGGCCGCTCTGGGAACCCGTCGGAAACTCCACTTGTGAAGAGGTCCAGCAGTTCCCGGACGGGCACGATCTTCTTCAGGTTGGCGGTTCACCTCCGCTCGAGCGGAGGTGAACCGCTCTCCTCGCGGACCGCCTGCAGCAACTGGCCGTGCTGATGGCCAGCTGCCGGAGGCGACCGGTGACCTGTTCAGCAAGGCACGTTTCTTCGCCTGGCTGGCCAACCAGAAGACCTTGGACTTCCACGGCCAGTATGCCCACCACTTGGGATTCGAGGCCCCCTGGCTCCCGGCAGCCTCGGCGAGTCCTATTACGAGGGGGTGCTGCTGCTTGCCTCGGTCATTGAGCGGGCCCGCACGCTGGACGTCTCAGCTATTTCGGCCGCCGCCGAGACCGTCTCCTACGAAGGGCCCCACGGTCTGCTCCGCCTCCATGACCGGCATGTCCGCCAGTTCGTGTCACCCGCCCCACCTCAGCAGGATGGCGCAGAACAGTTTTGACCTGCATTCTGCTCCTCCGTCCGAGCGGGCAGCGCTGACGCGCCCGAGATCACCTGCTCGCCTGCTGCTCGCTCGAAGCGCAAGATCGCCCCCGGCGGTCGGCGGACAGGAAAAAGGCCCCGGTGACGGGGCCTTTGTCGTTTCGGGCTGCGTGCCGCTCAGGGCGCTTGTTGCTGTGGCGCTCGGTGCCGTTCCCGTTGCCCGGGTTGTCGATCTCGCGGGTCAGCGTTCGGGCCGGGCGTGGCGAGGTTCTGCCGTCGGGCTCCTGCGCGGCGGATCCCGAAAGGGCGGGCCACTCGAAGTTGGGCCCAGTCAGTTCAGCGTGGCGGTGACGTCGAGGGTGTCGATGTGCCAGCTGGCCGGCACCCGCCAGTCGTCCACGCAGAGCGTCCAGGTGTGCTCGGCCTCGCCGCCGGCTTGGATTGGCGCGGGTAGGCTGCGGGCCTGCGTGACCGTGTGCCAATTGGTGCCGAACAGATCGAGGATGTGCGTCCCGAAGGTGACCGTGCCGGACAGCGCCGGTGAGCCGCCGGTGTTGCGGAACTCCACGGTCACGTCCTCGCACCATCGCTTGTCCGTGTCAGCGAGGCCCACCTTCCCGACGCTGAGAGAAGCAGGCGTTATTTGCCCCGGATCGCTGGGGGCCGTCCCCGGATCGCTCGGGCTCGTCCCCGGCGAGGCCGGCCAGGAAGGCCCCGAAGGCTGGCTGGGATTCTGCGAAGGGCCCGGTTCTTCATCGCTGTTCCCAGGCGGCTCCGTCTCCCCACCTGCGGCAGGTTCCGGCAGTTCCCCCGCGCCGGAACTCACTACCTTGAAACTGATGATCTCGCTCGTCTTGGACGGGCCATTGTTCGTGCTCGCTGTGTCTTCATCTCCGGAGCTGGTTCCGGGCTTCGAGCCCGGGGTTTGGGAGACTGAAGCTTCCCCTTGATCGTGGACACCTGGAGACTGGAACCTGAGGTTCCAGAGGAAGTAGCACCAGGTGGGAAGCAAGTACACGAAGCGGTAC